>DASYXE010000555.1:0-7677 GCA_035935375.1 Gemmatimonadaceae bacterium
GCGCTCTCCATGGTCTCGCGGATGAACCGGAGGTCATCGATCGCGCGATCGTGGAGGGCGAGCGGCATGTCTGGAATGTACGGCGAGTCGCTCATGTGTCAAGTACTTTGCATAATAAAGCGGGCAAGCCGGACAAGGCCGGAGCTGGCGGCGTCCCAGGGCGAGCGGCATCGAGCGCATGGGCCGACATCTGTTTCCCTACTATACTATAGCTACTATAGCTCCGCATCGAATCGTTGTCCGGCTCTGTCCGGCTCTGTCCGCCTTACAGCTTCACTCCCGGCACCCCCGCCTTCTGCGCCACCGCGTTGAACGCCGGTACGTCGGTCTTCACCAGTGCATCGTACTTCGCCTGGTACGTCGACAGATCCTTCTTCATCGTCGCCAGCTCGTCCTTCACCGGATCGCTCGGCGACTGATCGTACGCGAATTGCACGCCGAACCCGACGCCAACGAGCTGGTCGTAGAAGGTCTGCAGATAATGGATGTCGTCCTCCGGCGCCTCGCGCTGGAGATTCGGGTTGTACATCGAGTCCATGAGCGCTTTGGCCTTGTCGTCCAGCTCGTGCGCCGCGTGGAGCACGGTCGTGTCCGCGACCACTCCGTTAGGCGCGAGCGCCGTCGCCGTGGAATCGACGTCCGCCAACTGGCGGCGCAGGCTGTGCAGCCCGTTCAAAATCGCGTTGGCCGACGACACGTCGTCGCGCAGCGCGAGCGCGCTCGTCAACTGCTCGCGCGCGGCGGCCGTGTCGTACGCGAGGTGCGGGTCCGACCGCACGTCGATCGTGCGGCGCTCGGTCTGGCCGTTCGCCGTGATGAGCGCCGTATACGAGCCCGGGAGCACGTCCGGACCCGGGAAGCCATCGTCGCCGGCACCCGGCGGCGGCGGCGGCGCAATGGCTAACTTGGTTGGGCCCTTGTAGCCGAGGCGCCACTCGAACCGGTTCATGCCGGCCTTCGCGCCGCCGTCACCGGTGTACACCGTGTCGTTCTGCGCATCCAGGATCGCGATGCGCACCGCGCCCTCGTGCCGCGCCTTCTCCGCCGCCGTCGGCTCGAGCTTCTTGGCCAGCCAGTACCGGATCACCGCCGCGCGCGGCGTGCTCGGCGCGTGGAACGTCGAAGCCGACACGCCGCCGTATTCGTTGGAGTGCCACAACGTGGCCCGCTCGACGTCGAAGACATGGAATGCCGACGACGCGATCTGCGGCGTGATCGTCTCGAGCGGCGCCACGTCGTCGAGCACGAACAGGCCGCGACCGTGCGTGGCGATGGCCACCGACCGCGTGTGCTTCACGAACAGGATGTCGAACACGGGCGCCGTCGGGAACGCGCTCGCCATGGTCTTCCACGTCTCGCCGGCGTCGCGCGAGTACCAGAGGCCGTTGTCCGTGCCTAACAGAAGGAAGCCCTGCTGCGCCGGGTCCTCGCGCACCACGTGCGCCGCGTACGCCGGCAGCCCGCGCGAGATCGCCGTCCAGCTCGCGCCGTAGTTCGTCGTCTTGAACACGTAGGGTGTGTCGTCGCCGAACTCGTGGTCGTCGAGCGTGATGTACGCGGTGCCGGCGTCGAAGGGCGACACGCCCACCTGGTACACGCGGCCCTCGTCGGGCAGCCCCTTCGCCTTGGGCCGCACGTTGGTCCACGTCTTCCCGCCGTCTTTGGTGACCTGGACGTTGCCGTCGTCCGTGCCTAACCAGATCACGTTGCTGTCGGTCGGCGCGATGGTGATCGTCAGAATCGTGTTGTACGTCTCGGCGCCCGAAATGTCGTATTCGACCGTGCCGCCGCTCGTGACCTGCTTGCTCTTCTCGTTGCGCGTCACGTCCGGGCTGATCGCCGTCCAGTGCGCGCCGCCATCCGTGCTCTTGAACAGCACGTTGCCGCCCAGGAACACCTCGTTGGCGTTCGTCGACGAGACGGCGATGGGCGACGTCCAGTTGAAGCGGTACTTGAGATCGGCCGGCGCCGTGCCCTCGACGCCCGGGATGTACGGCCGGATGAGGCGCGATACGCCCGTCTTGAGATCGAGGCGCGTGACGAATCCGTTCTGCGAGTCCACGTACACGATGTTCGAGTCGCTCGGCGCCGGCACCGCGTACTCGCCGTCGCCGCCGGTGACCGCGTACCACTCGGCGCCGCTGCCGTCGCCTTCCACCTGATTGTTGGACGGTCCGCACCAGGCGTTGTTGTCCTGCAAGCCACCGCACAGCCGGAACGGCTGGCGAGAATCGGCGGCGACCATGTAGAACTGGCCGATGGGCAGGTTATTGAGGAAGCTCCACGACGCGCCCGCATCGTGACTAACGTAGACACCACCGTCGTTGCCCTGGATCATGCGATTCGGATTCGTCGGATCGATCCACAGCGCGTGGTGGTCGGGGTGCACGGCATTGCCATCGATCTCGTGGGCCGTGTGTCCGCCGTCACGGCTCTCCATGAGCTGGAAGGACGAGAAGTACACCCGGCGGTCGTCGGTGGGCGAGACGTCGATGCGCGAGAAGTAGAACGGGCGCACGTCGAGCGCGTGGTTGCCGCTCACGGACGACCAGTGGTCGCCCAGATCGTGCGTCTCCCACAACAAGCCGGACTTGGCCTCGACGATCGCGTAGACGTGCGTGGGGTCGGACTTGGACGTGCCTAACGCGATGCGCCCGTACGGGCCGTCGGGCAAGCCCTCGTGCAGCCGCGTCCAGGTGTCGCCGCCGTCGGTGGAGCGCCAGATGCCGCCGCCCTTCCCGCCGTTGTCGAGCTTCCACGGGAAGCGCCGCACCTGCCACATGCCGGCGAACAGCACGCTCGGATTGCCGGGTTCCATCACCAGGTCGCCGGTGCCCGTGGTGTCGTTCACGAACAGCACCTTCTTCCACGTGTGGCCGCCGTCGGTGGTGCGGAACACGCCGCGGTCTGCGTTAGGCCTCCACGCGTTGCCGACCGCGGCGACGAACACGCGGTCGCTGTTCGTCGGGTCGATCACGATGCGCGAGATCTGCCCGACGTCCTTGAGACCCATGAAGTGCCAGCTCTGTCCGGCGTCGGTCGACAGGTAGACGCCGTGTCCGTTGACCACGTCGTTGCGGATGTTGCCCTCGCCGGTGCCCACCCACACGATGCTCGGATTGTTCGGCGCGAGCGCTATCGCGCCGATCGAGGCCTCGGGCTCCTTCTCGAACACCGCCTTCCACGAGATGCCGCCGTCGGTGGTCTTGAACACGCCGCCGCCGCCGGGGCCCGCGTAGTACACGTTCGGATCGCCAGGCACTCCGGCGACCGCCGCGACACGACCGCCGGCCACCGTCGGCCCGAGGTTGCGGATGCCGAGCCACGAGAGCGAGTCGATGCTCGCGGCGGCGGTGGTGTCGGCCGACGAATCGGCCTTGGTCGGAGTCTTGCCCTTCACCGTCTGCTTGACGGGGGCGGTGCTGGTGTCCGTCTTCTGCTTCGCCTGCGAGGCGAGCGGCAGCGTGGCGAGACCCAAGAGGGCGGCGAGAGCGAAGGCGGAACGCACGACGAGCGAACGTGGCATGTGTCTGAGGGATGGGGCGCGAGAGCGCAGTAGTGGTGCGGCTGGGGTGAAACGCGCGGGTGGCCGGCGCCCGGGCGTCCCGTGGAGAACCTACGGGCTGCGCCGGGCGTCGGCCACTGCGCGCGATCGAATGGTGCGACGCGGATCTACATCGAGTGGACGGCGAACATGCCGCCCTGCGGATCCATGCACTGCGCGACGCGGCTGCCGCCGGGCACGTCCATCGGTCCGTTCAGCACTTTGCCGCCCGCCTTGGTCACGCGCTCGGCGGCGCGGTCGGCGCTGTCGCCGCGCACGTAGCCGAGCCAGTTAGGCGGAATCTTGTCGGCGGGAGGCGCGACGAACATGCCGCCTAACTGAACGCCGTTGCGTTCGAAGATCTGGTAGGTGCCGAGCGGTCCCATGTCGTGCGCGGGGCCGGCGGTCCAGCCGAACAGCTTGGAGTAGAAGTCGAGCGCGGCGGCGACGTCGGTCGTGCTCAGCTCGTGCCACGAGAACTCACCCAGCTTGGGCGGCGCATCGGCGGCCGCGTCGCCTTGCTTGGGCGTGTAGATACAGATCGTGGCACCCTGCGGGTCCGCGATCACCGCGAACCGCCCCACATCCGGGATGTCGGTGGCCTCCTTGTGGATCGAGCCGCCCAGCGCGACCGCTTGCTCCGCGGTGTCGTCGACGTTGGGAACGCTGACGTACGCGAGCCAGTGCGGCGGCATGTCGGCCGTGGCAGGCGGCATGTCCATCACACCGCCCAACGGAGTGCCCGCGGCAGTCCACATGGTGTACGGCGGTCCGCTGCCGATCGCAAACGGCTCGGTTCCCCATCCGACTGCCTCCGTATAGAAGGAGACCGCGGATTGCACGTCGGGGGTCATGAGATCGTGCCAGACGATGCGGCCTTTGGCCGGGGAGTCGGACATAGGACCTCCAGCGAAAAAGAAAAGCGGAGTCCAAAGGGGACCCGATGGTGAGCCATCCGGCCACCCGTGTCAAGCGACTCGCTCAGCGGGCGTCTCTCCCTCTCGCGTTGGCCATGACCCGCCCCACAGCTGACGGGCTCTGCCATGTCAGAGAATGGTCATCTTCCCTATGACGGACTCCTCGCAAAATTCTGCCATAAGATTATCTTGGTGCGCCGAGTCTGGTGAACATCGTTTCTGGCGGGGCGAATGGTGCCGCGGGTACGGCAGACCACACGCGTGCTTGACGCATGAGTCCGACGCAAAAGGTGGCCGCATGACGATGGTGCTCGTGATCGAAGAGGATCGCACGGCATCCGATTGGCTGGTGAGGACGCTGGAGACGGGAGGACACTCGGTCGAGGCCGCCGGGAGCGTCGAGACCGCGATCGATCGCGTGCGGTCGCTGCCGCGCACCGATCTGGTGTTGGTGGATCTCGCGTTGCCGCGCACGTCGGGCTTTCAGTTCTTGCGCGAGCTACGCGAGGATCACAACGAGGTGCCGGTGATCGCCCTGAGCACGGAGTGGCGCGAGGCGGACCGGGTGCAGGCCTTTCGGTTAGGCGCGGATCAGCACGCGGTGCGGCCGATCGGCGCGTTGGAGCTTCTGGCGCGCGTGGACGGACTCATCGAGCGGACGCGCGCACGGCGCGCGAGCGAGCACCACCCGCAGACGTTCCGGGTGACGTACCGCTTCGGCGACGTCGAGGTGAACGCCGCGACGCGCGAGGTGCGGCGCTCGGGCGCGCCGGTGCAGCTCGCGCCGCTCGAGCTGGAGCTGCTGTTGGCCCTCATCCGGCGGGACGGCGCCGCGGCGGCGCGCGTCGAGCTCCTCAAGGAAGTGTGGGGCTACGAGTCCGATGTCGTGAGCCGTACGCTCGACACGCACGTGGCCAACCTGCGCGGCAAGCTCGAGCGCGATCCGGCCGTGCCGCGGCACATCTTGACGGTCCGCAAGACCGGCTACCGGCTGCAGGCCTAACGATAGTCGCACTCCCCTTTCTCCCGGCGACGGCGCCCACGGAGGTCACATGGCTGGCTCGGTGAGGAGCATGGCGATCGCGTTAGGCTTAGGGCTGGCGTGGGCGTGCTCGGCGCACCCCGCACCGAAGACGGATGTCGCGTCGTCGGGCGTCCGCACCGACAACGGCGTGACGATTCTCACCGAGGAGGTGCTGCAGAAGCAGAGCCGGTCCCTGCTCGAGCTGATGCGGGCGCGCATCCCGTCGATCACCGTCATCGACGACACGCCCTGCCCCGAGGTGTACCTGCGGGGACGCTCGACCATCACGACCTCGTCGAGCCCGGCCATCTACGTGGACGGCGAGCGCGCCAACAACACGTGCGTGCTCGACATGATGAACGTCATGGATCTGCAGCGCGTCGAGATCTATCCGAACGGCCTGCCGCGCGGCGGCTATCAGAGCAGCCCGTACGGCGTCATTCTGATTTTTCTCAAGACGTCGGACTGAGAGCAAGGGAAGCGCGCGCCTGCACGCGCTGCGGGAAGCGCGAGAAAAAGTCGCTGGGGGAAGCGCTCCGCTGGGGGAAGCGCGGCCTGACAGCCGCTACGGGACTCGTCTATAGTCCCGCTTCCCCCAGCACAGCACTTCCCCCAGCGACCTCCAGGTCGCGCTTCCCTCAGCGCGTGAGGCGCGCTTCCCTAGCCCTTACGGCCCCGTCGGCTCGTTGCACGCCCCGGTGAGCGTCGGCGCGGCCGTGGGATTCGAGTCCCACCACATCCGGGTGGCAAAGTCATCCGGACCACCCATCTGCGTCAGCGCCGCGTTCACGTTGGCCGCGTTCACCGAGTACTCCGTCTGCGAGTACTCGAAGCGCCGCGGCACGAAGTCGACGATTGCGTTAGGCCCGGCGTGCAGCGTCACCGGCACGCACGTCCGGCGCCACTCCGCCCAGGCTTGTGTGCCGTCGCCGTACAGCGCGACGTATTTCTGGATGCCGATCTCGTCGAGCCCCGGGACACCGGACGTGTACGCCACGCCGGCCTGGCCTTCGAACGCCGTGATCGCGCCGGCGTTCGTCACGCCCCACTGTTCCATCGAGGCCCCGATGCCCAGGTAATAGTCGGTCGCGGCCTCGGCGGGCGTGAGACCGCCCAGGCTGCGCTCCGCCGCTTCCGCCTTGATGAACATCACTTCGGCGAACGTCATGAGGTACGTCGGGAGGTGCAGCCCGGAGCCGTCGCCGAAATTGCCGTACGACGTGGCGCCGGGATAGAAGATGAGGCCCGGCCGCGACGCGACGTTGAACCACGTGCCCGCGGTGTCGGCGTTGAGCCCGTTAGGCATTCCGCCGTAGCCGTTCGGGTAGATCGTGGAATCGAGCACCGGCTGCGCGTAGATCGGCACGCGCGGGTCGTTGAACGGCACCATCTCGTTCATGAGCGTCCTCGACATCCGGTGGTCGTCGCGCGTCTTGAAGTTGTCGGCCCACGGGTTGTCGTACACGCCGTCGCCCGGCCACGGCATCTTCGCATCGTCGTCGTTGCTGGCGAACACGCCGCCCGGATCGGTGAACGCGGCCGCGAGCTGCGTGCTCGCGGTGCCGGGATCGACATTCACGATGCGCAGCGCCAGTCGGGCGCGGAGCGAGTTGGCGAACTTGACCCAATTGGTGAGGTTGCCGCCGTAGATCGGGTCGGCCCCGCCAAGCCCCACCGAATCCGTCGACTCCATCGCGCTCGCCGCGTCGGCGAGGCGCGAGAAGAACGACGTGTAGATGTCCTGCTGCTTGTCGTACGCCGGCGTCAGCGTCCCGCCGGTCGAGTCTCCGCCTAACGCCTGGGAATAGGGAATGTCGCCCCAGAGATCGGTCAGGTTCTCGAAGACCCAGATCTGCAGCACCGTCGCCGGACCCCAGATCGCGGGGTTGCCCTCGGACTGGCCCTTCTGAATCACCTTGCGCAGGTCCTGCAGCTCCTGGTAGTAGGCGTCGTCGAAATACGCCGTGGTGCTCGGACCCTGCAGGCGGCTGTAGCGGTCTTCGTCCGGGTACTGCACTTCGGACAGGTGTTGGGCCACCCACTCGGTCGATCGCAGGTCGCGTCCGTTGCCCACCCAGTGCGCCGCGGTCTGTGCCGCCTCGGTGAACACCGCACCGGCCGGTGCATCGGTCGGGTTGTTCGGGTTGCTGTTGAGCGCGGTGATGTGACTGTTGTCGCACGCCATCGCGGCG
>DASYXE010000556.1:0-6862 GCA_035935375.1 Gemmatimonadaceae bacterium
CCGGCATCTCGACCGGCGGATCGTACTCGGTGAGCGAGAACGCGGCCTTGGGCAACCCCACGGGATCGGCCCACAGGCGCGCGTGCCGGAACTGCGCGCCGGGATCCTGCTCGTTGGGACACGGCCACTGGATTCCGTCCAGCTCCTCGAGGCGCCGATACGTCATGCCGGCGAACATCTCCGGCGCCAGCGCGCGCACCTCGTCCCACACCTGCTCTGCGTTCGGCGAACCCCAGTCGTGGCCTAACCGGCGGGCGATCTCCGAGATGATCCACAGCTCGTCGCGCGCGTCGCCGGGCGGCTCCAGCGCTTTGCGCACGCGCTGCACGCGGCGCTCGCTGTTCGTGACCGTGCCCTCCGCCTCGCACCAGCTCGCGGTGGCGGGCAGCACGACGTCGGCCAACTCTGCGGTCTTCGTGAGGAAGATGTCCTGCACCACCAGGTGATCGAGCTCGCGCAGCAGCTTCTCCGCGTGGTGCTGATCGGCCTCGGACTGCGCGGGGTTCTCGCCGATGCAGTACAGCGACGTCATCTCGCCGCGATCCATGGCCTGCAGCATCTCGGTCACGGTCCACCCATAGTCAGGCGGCAGCGTGACGTTCCACGCGCGATCGAAACGGCCACGAATCTCGGGATCCAGAATGTCCTGGAACCCAACCAACTTGTTCGGAATGGCGCCCATGTCACCGCCGCCCTGCACGTTGTTCTGGCCGCGCAGCGGATTGAGACCGGAGCCGTAGCGTCCGACATGGCCCGTGACGAGCGCGAGATTGATCAGCGCGAGGACGTTGTCCGTCGCATTGTGGTGTTCCGTGATGCCGAGCGTCCAACAGATGATGGCACGGTCGGCGCGAGCGTACGTGTGAGCGGCTTCGCGAATCACATCCGCGGGCACGCCGGTGATCCGTTGGGCGAGCTCGAGCGTGTACGGCTCGACGAGCGCGCGATACGCCTCGAAGTCCGTCGTCGCATGCTCGATGAACGCCGTGTTCGCCAGGCCGGCGTGGATGATCTCGCGCGCCATCGCGTTCGCCAGCGCGATGTCGCTGCCGACGTTCAATCCGAGCCACACGTCGGCCCATTGCGCCGATGACGTGCGTCTGGGGTCGACGACATATAACCGCGTCCCATGGTGAATGCCTTTCAGGACGTGATGAAAGAAAATCGGATGGTTCTCGCGGGCATTCGCTCCCCACAGGAAGGTCACATCGGTTTCTTCGACCTCCCTGTACGAGCTGGTGCCCCCGCCCGCTCCAAAGATCGTCGCCAGACCGACGACGCTGGGAGCGTGTCAGGTCCGATTACAGCTATCGACGTTGTGGGTGCCGAACGCCACCCGGGCCAGCTTCTGCGCCAAGTAGTTCATCTCGTTGGTCGACTTGGAGCAGCTGAAGATGCCCAGTGCGTTAGGCCCGTGCTCGGCGATGTTGCGGCGGAACCCCTGGGCGGCGCGGTCGAGTGCTTCGTCCCACGTGGCGGGACGGAGCGACCCGTTGTCGCGCACCAGCGGTTGGGTCAGTCGCGAATAGCCGAGCTCGGCACTGCCGTTGCCTCGCATAGTCCCCCGAACGCATTGAAGGGAATGGCGGTTGCGATTCACCGCTTACCAAATGAATCGCACCGCGCAAGGGACATTTCAAGGCGAAACGGGGTTCTCCGGGCCGGCGCGGCAAGGAATCAGCCCACCGTGCCGAAACAGGCCGCTATACAATTGATGGACAGGAGCAGGCTCGGGAGCCACCGATCCTTGTCGTCCGCCCCGCGGACACGCCGCAGGAGGCCGATTTGCTGGTGATGCGCGCGATCGAGCAGCGGGGCACGCCGCGCGAACCGGCTGCGGAACTGCGGGAACCGCTCGGCGAGGCCGGCCTCGCCGGTGAGGCGGAGCAGCGTCGCGGCCGTGCGGTGATATTCGGCCTCGATGAGCCCGAGGATCGCCGCACGGCCGCCTGCGTTAGGCGCGAGCGCGGCGTACGCGGCGGCGACGTCCAGATCCACCTGGAGGAGCGTCTTCTCTGCCTCGTCGATCACGAGACGGAAGACGGGTGACTCCGCGAACATGCGCCGGAGCAGCGCCTCGCCGCGCTGTCCGCGGATGGCGAGGAATGCATCGAGGGCGCTGCCCACACCGTACCAGCCCGGGATGAGGTGGCGGCTCTGCGTCCACGCGAATACCCACGGGATCGCGCGGAGGTCGCCGAGCTGGCGCGTCTGCGCGCGGCGCGCGGGACGCGATCCCAGCTTGAGGAGGCCGAGCTCGTCGACAGGCGTGGCCGCGCCGAAGTACTCGAGGAACCGCGGGTGGTGGACGAGCGCGCGATAGGCGGCGTGCGCCGCACCGGACAGCGCGTCCATGGCGTCGTCGGCGCCGGGCACGGGTGCAGCCGGCGCGCCGGGCAGCGAATACTCCATGACGCTCGACGCGAGCAGCTCGAGCTGATACGCGGCCGCGTCGCCGTACGCGTACTTGAACGACACCACTTCGCCCTGTTCCGTCAGGCGGAGCCGGCCGCGGATGGTGCCCGGCGGCTGCGCGGCGATGGCGCGGCGGGTGGGTGCGCCGCCGCGGCTCACCGACCCGCCGCGGCCGTGGAAGAACGCGACGCCCACGCCGTGCTCGGCGGCGACCCGCGCGAGCTTGGCCTGCGCCTTGTACAGCTCCCAGTTGGACGTGAGGAAGCCGCCGTCCTTGTTGGAGTCCGAGTAGCCGATCATCACTTCCTGCACGCCGCCTAACGAACGGATGCTGCGCGCGACGACCGGCACGGCGAGCAGCTCCTCGAGAACCGCGGGCGCGCGGCGCAGATCCTCGATCGTCTCGAACAGCGGGACGATCGGGATCGTGCAGCTCTCGACGCCGGCGTCGTCCACGAAGAGGCCGGCGTCCTTGGCGAGCACGTAGGCGGCGAGCACGTCGCGCGCGCTCTCGGTACCGCTGATCACGTAGCTGCCGAAGGCGCGTCGGTCGACTTCGGCGCGCGACGCACGGATTTCGTGGAACACCTCCAGGACATCACTCGACTGCTCGCCTGACTGACGGCCGGAATTCGATCTCGGGATGGCGAGCGCGGCCCGGAGCCAGTCGCTCCCATGGGTGTCCACGGACGCGACGCCGTTCGTCATGCGCGCGCGGAGCGCGTCGGCCGCCGGGCGCAGGCGCGTCGCGTGGTCGCGTACGTCCAGACGGACGAGGGAGAACCGGAACGTTTCCACCTCCCGCCGCACCGGCGCGACGAGCGAGCGCGCAATACGAAAGCATTGCGCTTCGGCAAGCGCGCGCTCGAGCAGGCGTAGATCGGCGATCAATTCGTCGGCGGTGTGGTACCGCGGTGCGGGCGACGCCTCCGCTGCCGACGCCGCGAGACGGGCCAGCATGCACGCCACCCACTGGCGGAACACCTCGCCGGGATTGCGCGCGGCGATGACACCCGGCTCGCCTCCCTGCGATTCGGCTTCGCCTAACGCAGTGCGAAACCACGCCGGCACGATGACGCTTCGCTCGGCGATGCTCAGCCGCTCGAGCAGTCGGGCGAGGCGCGCGCGGTAGCGCCGCAGACACGCACGCCGGTATTCGCGCACGGCGTACCGTGTGACCACCGGCGTCACATTCGGGTTGCCATCGCGGTCGCCGCCGATCCACGACCCGAAGTCGACCACCACCGGGATCTCGATCGGCGCTTCGCCGAATGCACCCGACGCCGCGCGCGCCAGCGCATCGTGCACGGCGCCGACGGCGTCGAACAACGTGTCGTCGAAGAAGTGGATGCCCCAGGCCACCTCCTGCGCGACCGTCGGGCGTTCGAGGCGCAGCTCGCCGGTCATCCAGAGCAGATCGATCTCGTCGCGCAGCGCGTCGATGCGCCGCGCGCGCTCGTCGGCCGTCCACGCGCCGGCGCCGAGCTCGACGAGCGAGCGATAGATGGTGCGGTGCTTCTCGAGCACCGTGACGCGCTTTGCTTCGGTGGGATGCGCCGTGAGCGTCGGCGTC
Source organism: Gemmatimonadaceae bacterium (assembly GCA_035935375.1). Lineage (GTDB taxonomy): Bacteria > Gemmatimonadota > Gemmatimonadetes > Gemmatimonadales > Gemmatimonadaceae > JADGGM01. The sequence continues at coordinate 3,989 of DASYXE010000556.1, forward strand.
ACGTGCAGCGATGCCACGAGATCGCGGACGGCCGCCGGTTGGACGCCGGCTTCCCGCCACCGGCGGACCACGTGCGCGAACGTTCCCGCGAGCCGCATCTCACCGTCCTCGAGCTCGACACGACGTCGCGCGCGCATCGCGTCGTGGAGCTCGGCAATGCTCACCAGTTGGGCCCACGTGCCTAACGCTTGCAGCGAGCGGCCGATGCTCGCGGGCGTGCCGCCGCGGTCGATGCGAGCGCCGCCGAGGGCCGCGGCCGCATCCGGTGCACGCGTGCCGACGACGTCGAGCAGCAGGCCCACGAGCAAGGCTTCGGCGTCGGACGCCGCCGTGGGCAGTTCGATTGCCGTGGCGCCGGGCGCCGGCGCGATCGGCACAGTGACGGCGTGAGCCGGCGCTGGCATCACGCCACCCGATCGCGCGGCGCGGCACCGGCAAAGAACGCCGCGAGATTGTCCACGGCGCGGTTGCCCATCGCCACACGCGTCTCCTGGGTGGCGCTGCCGAGGTGCGGGAGCAGCACGACATTGTCCATGCCGAGCAGCTCGCGCGAGACCGACGGCTCGTGCTCGAACACATCGAGCCCCGCACCGGCGATGATTCGTTCGCGCAGCGCGTGCACGAGCGCGGCCTCATCGACCACGTCGCCGCGTGAGGTGTTGATGAGACAGGCGCTCCGACGCATCGCGAGGAACCGCTCGGCGTGCATCAGGTGCTTCGTGTCGGGTGTGGCTGGACAATGGAGCGATACGAAGTCGCTCTCCCGCAGCACCTCTTCGATGGTTGCGCGGCGCTCGGCGCCGAACGACGCGCCGCCATCAGCGGCGAATGGGTCGTGCCACACCACGCGCATGCGGAAGCCACCGCTCGCGCGGGCCGCGACCGCGCGGCCGATCCGCCCGAATCCGATGAGGCCGAGCGTCTTCCCGGTCACGCGAGTGCCTAACATTTGCGTTGGGCGCCAGCCGGTCCAGTCGCCCGCGCGCACGAGGCGCTCGCCCTCGCTGGTGCGCCGCGCCGCCATGAGCACGAGCGTGATGGCGAGGTCCGCTGTGTCATCGGTGAGAACGTCGGGCGTGTTCGTCACCACCACGCCGTTCGCCTGCGCGGCGCCCACGTCGATGTTGTCGAAGCCGACGCCGAAGGTGGCCACGATGCGCACGCGCCGGCCCGGCGTTCCCAACAGCCTGGCGGAGATACGGTCGGTCACGGTAGGCAGGAGCGCATCGGCATCGCGCATCGCACTCGCGAGCGCCGCGTCGTCGAACGGCGCATCGGCCGTGTTCAGCCGTGCGTCGAACAGCGACCGCAACCGTTCCTCGACCGGTGACGGCAGCCGGCGCGTAACGACCACCGTTGGGCGGCCGCTCATGCGTGCACCGCCATAGTCGTCGTACCGTGCCGCGCGAGCGCCAGTGCCATCGCCCCGCCTAAATCGGCCGGACTCGGCGCGACCACGAGCCCCGAGGCGCGCATGATCTCCGCCTTCTCGGCCGCGCTGTCGCCGAACGCGCTGATGATCGCGCCGGCGTGCCCCATGCGCCGGCCCGCCGGTGCCGTCAGGCCCGCCACGTATCCGACCACCGGCTTGGACATGTGGTCGCGCACGAACAGCGACGCCTCGGCCTCCGGTGGGCCGCCGATCTCGCCGATCATCATCACGGCGTCGGTGTCGTCGTCTTCCTCGAACAGCGCGAGAATGTCGACGAAGGAGCTGCCGTTGATCGGGTCGCCGCCGATGCCGACGCTGGTGGTGACGCCGAGTCCCACGGCCTGCATCTGCGACGCGGCTTCGTAGCCTAACGTACCGGAACGGGACACGATCCCGATGCGCCCGCGCGTGTAAATATGCGCCGGCATGATGCCGATCATCGCGCGCCCGGCGCTGATGACGCCGGCGCAGTTCGGGCCGATGAGCACTGGTTTCCGGTCGCGCGGGTACCGCCGCATGTAGCGCTTGACGCGAATCATGTCCTGCGCGGGAATCCCGTCGGTGATGCAGACAATGAGCCTGACCCCCGCGTCCGCCGCTTCCATGATCGCGTCGGCGCAGAATGGTGCCGGCACGAAGATGCCGCTCGCGATCGCGCCGGTGGCGCGCACGGCGGCCTTCACCGTGTCGAACAGGGGGAGGCCCAAGTGTCGCGTGCCGCCCTTGCCCGGCGTGACGCCGCCGACGAGGCGCGTGCCGTACGCCAGCGCTTCACGCGCGTGGAACGTGGCTTTGTCGCCGGTGAAGCCCTGGAAGACGACCGGCGTGGTTTCATCGATGAGGATGCTCATCGCGCTGCTCCCCTGGTTGCTCCGTTAGGCATCCGGCCGCGGTCGAGCGCCAGCACCGCCTGGCGCGCCGCGTCGGCAAGGTCGCCGGCCGCCACAATGTGCAAACCGCTCTCGCGCAGAATGCGCCGACCCTCCTCGACGTTGGTCCCGGCAAGGCGCGTGACGACCGGAACCGGCACGCTCGCCGACCCCGCCGCCCGAACGATTCCCTGCGCGACCCAATCGCACCGGTTGATGCCGGCGAAGATATTCACCAGCACCACACGCACGCGCGGATCGGAGAGTACGAGCTGGAACGCCGCCGCCACGCGTTCCGGCGATGCGCCACCGCCGATGTCGAGAAAGTTGGCTGGCTCGCCGCCCGCGTGCTTGATCATGTCCATCGTCGCCATCGCCAGGCCCGCGCCATTCACGATGCAGCCGATCGCGCCGTCGAGCGCGATGTAGCTCAGCCCGTGCTTCGAGGCTTCCGCGTCGCGCGGGTCCTCTTCCGCGTAGTCGCGCAGCTCGCTCACGTTAGGCCGGCGGAACAGCGCGTTGTCGTCGAATGTCATCTTGGCGTCCAGCGCCAGCACCTTCCCGGACGCGGTG
>DASYXE010000557.1:0-1507 GCA_035935375.1 Gemmatimonadaceae bacterium
CGTCCCCAGTTGGCTTTCCCGGCGCTCTTGAGATGGAAGATCTCCACCGGGATGTGCGCGTCGCGCGCGATCCGGCACGTTTCGTCGAGCGAGGCCGACTCGGCTTCACCCTCGCTGCGCATGTGCGTCGCGTAAATTCCGCCGTATCGTGCGGCCGTTGCGGCGAGTGCGATCAGCTCTTCGGTTTTGGCATAGGGCGCCGGCGCGTACTCCAGCGCGGCCGAGACGCCTAACGCTCCCTCCTCCATGGCGCGCGCGACCAAGTCCTGCATCTGACGGAGCTCGTCGGCCGTCGGCGTGCGGTCGCCGTAGCCGAGGACCATCTCGCGCACCGACGTCGCGCCGACGTACGTGCCGATGTTGATGCCCGAGCCCTGCTTCTCGAGACGGGCAAAGTATTCGCCGAGCGTGTGCCAATCGGCGTTGATGCCGTAGTGCCGGTATGTCGGCGCATCTTCGGCCATCATGGCGCTGTCTAACGGAGCAACGGATTCGCCCTCGCCCGTGATCTCGGTCGTAATACCCTGATAGATCTTGGACGGCAGCCGCGGATCAACGAGAATCGTCAACTCGGACTGTCCGAGCATGTCGATGAAGCCGGGCGCCACGACCATTCCGTGCGCATCGATGATCTGGGTCGCGGTGTCGCGAGACAGATCGCCTATCGCCGCGATGTGTCCATCGCGCACGCCCACGTCGCCGCTGTACCAGGGAGACCCGGTTCCGTCGATGATGTGGCCGTTGCGGATGATGAGGTCGAAGCGTGCAGCGGTGTGGCCCGGAGCCGCAGACGTGATCAGGAGCGAGACGAAGCCAACGATCGACACGCGCTTCAGCATAGGTCGGCGATCGGTTAGGAGGCGTACCTGCACGATGGACGCACCGGGCACGTTTCACACGCCGGCCGGTTGGTCTTGCACAGCACCTGACCGTGCTGCCGCAGGAGCTGATGTGCGGAGATGAGCGCATCCCGGCCCCTGGGCAGCGACGGCGCGAGCGCCGCCTGCGCGTTCCGGTACGTCCGGCCATAGTCCTTTTCCTCGACAACGAGTCCGACTCTACCGAGGACACGAAGGCCGTTGGATTCGAGTGGAAGCGCGCGCGCTTTTCCGTTGAACACGAGAATCTTGTCCGCGCCCGGCTCGCCGATTCCGGAGAACTCGGTCAGGGCCTTACGCGCCTGCGCGAGCGGCAGGCGCAGTGCGTTGCGGAGGTCGCCGTTCCACCGCCGGAGCACGAGCTCGGCCGAGTGGCGCATCCGGTTGCCCCGCGAGTCGGCCGCCATCGCGCCGCCTAACCGCGCGATGGCATGCAAGGTGGCGTCCGGTGCGGCGGCGACGGCATCGGCAGTCAGGCCGACCCGCGCACGCAGCGTGTCGAACGCATGCTTGCGTTGGGCATCGGTACAGAGATATCCGACCGCTTCCCACAGAATCATTTCGAACGGATCCGTGGCGACGGGCGGTGCAGGTTTGCCGTAGCAGCGCCGGAGCGTCGCGAGCAACTG
>DASYXE010000558.1:0-3002 GCA_035935375.1 Gemmatimonadaceae bacterium
CACCTGGCACAGCGAGGAGCCGGCGCAGATCGACCTGCCCGTTCACATCGAGGCGACGGTGCGCGGGGTGCCGCCGTTCGTCGCCGGCGTGCTCTCGGGCGGCGACGCGACGACGGACGGCTTCGGCTTCGTCCGCGACGCCGAGATGACCAACCTGGCCGGCGGCCGGATCGCAACGCTCGAGCGCGATGGCACGCGGGCCGGCTACCTCTTCGTGAGCGCGGACGCGGAGCTCTGGCGCGCCACCGCGCCCGCGGCGCCCGGGCTCGGCGAACGGCGGATGTTCGTCGTGCGCACGCGCGGGATGTCGGCCACGATCATCACGGTGTGGAATTGGTCCGGCCACGTTTCGACCGTGACATGCGATGGCGAGACATTGGTCGTCGCTCTCGAGGATGGATCGGTGCATTCGCACCGCCTCGAGAACGACGAGTGGCACGTGGCCTTCGAAGCGAGCGGCGCGCAGAGCAGCGTTGCGTTAGGCGGACGCGCGGCCGCCGCCGCCCGCGACGAGCGGCCGCCCGCGAAGGCGCCGCCCGCGGAGGCGCTGCCTGTTCCAACCGCGCCGGATGAGCCGCTCGTGTTCGAGCTCGGCCACGATGCCTACCGTCAGTCGGAGGACTCCTGGGTGGAGGCCGGCGCGCCAAGCGCAACGGTGCGCGTTCGCGTCGAAGACGACCAGTTGGCCGTTGCGATCGATGTGCGCAAGTCGCCAGTGGTCTTTCGCGCGCCCGACGCCGTGGATCCTCGCCTCGACAACGAGGACCCCGACATCCACAGCGACGGCGTGCAGCTGCACATCTGGACCGACGCCACGCGCGCGCCGTTGGCCTGGCTCGTTGTGCCGGTCGAATCATCGTCCGAGGTGCGGATTCACGTTCCCGATGGGGCACGACACGACGCGCGCCTCGCGGCGTCGTGGCGACGCACATCGTTAGGCTATGCGATGGATCTGCGTCTGCCTGTCGCGGCGCTCGAGGCCGGTGGCGATGGCGAGATCGCGATGCAGGTCGTGGTCAACGACATGGCCCCCGGTCGCCAGCGCCGCCGCGGACAACTCGTCGTGAGCGGTGGCGCCGGAGAATGGGTGTATCTGCGCGGCGATCGCGAAGCGGCGGCGCACGCGCGCCGATTCCGCGTGAAACATGGCTGAGTCCATGCTCGACCGGGTGCGGATCGTGCTCGACGAGCCGCAAGATCCGGTGAACATCGCGGCCACCATCCGCGCGATGAAGAACATGGGCGTCGCCAGGCTGCGCCTCGTGCGACCGGTGTCGTACGATCGCTCGCGCATCGAGCGCGTGGCGCACGACACGCGCGACGTCGCCGAGCGCATCACGCACTTCGCGTCGCTCGACGATGCGTTAGGCGATTGCGTGTTCGTAGCGGGCTTCACCGCCCGGCGGCGGAGCGCCAAGTGGCGGCTCGCCTCGCCGCGCGACGCGGCGGCAGAAACCCTCGCCCGCGCCGGAGATGGTCCGGTGGCGCTGCTCTTCGGACGCGAAGACAAAGGATTGGCCAACGACGCGCTCGATCGCGCGCACGTCGTGGTCACGATCCCGACCACCGAGCACGCGTCGCTCAACCTCGCCCAGGCCGTGTTGGTCGCGCTGTACGAGCTGCACGTCGCCGACGCGAACGCGTCGCGCGCGATCGCGCCGCCGCGCAAAGACGCGCCGCCCGCGACGTCGTCGCAATACGAGCGCTTGTTCGCCGACGTCGAGCGCGCACTCGCGGGACTCGATTTCTTCCGCACACGCAACGCCGAGCTCATCCTGCGCACCGTGCGATCGCTCGCGTTTCGCGCCGCGCCCGACGCGCGCGAGATCGAGCTGCTCCGCGCGTTGGCGCTCGAGACGCTGCGTGCGCTCGATCGGTCACGCTCCAACCCTTGACGCCCGCGCGCGGTCCGGGCTTTTTCCATCGCATGGCCCTGCCGTCTCCGTCATCACCGGCCGTGGACACCGATTGGCGCACCCGCGCCGCGGCGGTGATTCCGGGCGGCGCATCGACCGGCAGCAAACGCCCCGACGCGCTCGTCGGTCCGGATTGGGACGGGTCTCCCACACATTTCGTTCGCGCATCCGGCTGCCGCGTGACGACGACGCGCGGCGCGGAGCTCGTCGACTGCACCATGGCGTTGGGCGCTGTCGCGTTGGGCTACGCGCACGACGGTGTGACGCAAGCGGTCACGGAAGCGGTGAAGCAGGGCAACGTGGCCGGTTTGTCACACGTCATCGAAGTGGAAGTAGCCGAGCGATTGTGCGAGGTGATTCCGTGCGCCGAGCAGGTGCGATTCCTGAAAAGTGGCGCCGAAGGTGTCGCGGCCGCGGTGCGCATCGCACGCGCGTCGACCGGACGATCGGTCGTGATCGGCGCCGGCTATTTCGGCTGGCTCGACTGGTGGAGCACCGCGGCCGGCGTGCCGGCCGGCGCGCACGAGGATTTTCGCGCCGTGCCGTTCGACGATCCGGATGCATTGGCGGATGCGGCACGCGCGGCGGGTGACCGCCTCGCGGCGATCATCATCGAGCCGGTCATCGAGCGGCTGCCGTCGAGCGAGTGGTTGGCGGAGGCGCGCCGCGCGTGCGATTCGTTAGGCGCGGTGCTGATCCTCGATGAGATGAAAACCGGATTCCGTCTGCGCTCCGGCGGCTATCAGGAATACGCCGGCATCGATGCCGATCTCGCGGTGTTCGGCAAGGCACTGGCGAACGGGTTTCCGCTGTCCGCGGTCGTGGGCCGCGAGCGCGTGATGCGCGCGGCGCGCAGCACCTGGATCTCGTCGACGCTCGCCAGCGAAGCGTCCGCGCTCGCGGCGGCACGCGCGGTTCTCGATGAACATGCGCGCACCAACGTCTGCGCCGCGCTCTGGGAACGCGGCGAGACCATACAACGCGCGGTCGGCCGGGCGATCGACGCGTCGCGAGCGCGGAATGTCCGCATGCGCGGGATTCCGCCCATGTGGCTGCTCGACGCGGGCGACGATCGCCGCCTGTCGC
>DASYXE010000559.1:0-4203 GCA_035935375.1 Gemmatimonadaceae bacterium
TCCCGACAACCGGGAGAAGGCCCGCCCGCACGCGACGCCTGACCAACCAGCCGCCCCGCACTCGACATGGCCCGCACGGATTCCGCCGAGCAGGTGCTCCAGGGCACGCTCGATCTTCTGATTCTCAAGACGCTCACGCTCGAGCCGATGCACGGGTGGGGACTCGCCCACCGCATCCAGGAGCTGTCGCGCGATGCACTCCAGGTGGGACAAGGCTCCATCTATCCGGCCGTCGTCCGGCTCGAGCAACGTGGATGGGTCTCCACCCATTGGCGCACCACCGAGAACAACCGGCGCGCGAAATACTACGCCATCACGAGCGCCGGCCGCCGCGCCATGGGTCAGGAGCTTGCGAGCTGGAAGCGCTTCGTCGCTGCCGTCACCCTCGTCGTGGATGCAACGTGAGAGTCACACCCTGGGACCGCGCCCGCGCGTTCGTTGCGCGCATGTGGGAATCCGCCCACAAGAAGCGCATCATGACGGAGCTCGACGATGAGCTGCGCACGCACCTCGAGCTCGAGACCGCATACAATGTCAAACGCGGCATGTCGCCGGCGGACGCGGCGCGCGCGGCCAAGATCGCCATCGACGGTGCGCACGCGTGGCGCGATGAGGTTGGCGACGCGCGCGGGTTCAACGTGATCGACAACCTCGTTCGCGACATCCGCTTCGCGTTTCGACAGCTCCGGCGCACGCCGGCCTTCACGGCGAGCATCGCGGCGACGCTCGCGATCGGCATCGGTGCGACGACGGCCGTCTTCGCCGTCTTGGATTCCGTGATCTTGCGGCCCCTGCCCTATCCTAACGCAGACCGCCTCGTGGGCGTGTGGTGGTCGCTGCCCGGCATGGGCTTCCCTCTCGCCCCGCAGTCGGTGAGCACGTACTTCGCGATCAAACGTCTTTCGCGCTCGTTCGAGGGCATTGGCGTCCTCGACCGGACAGCGGTGAACGTCGCGAGCCGCGCCGGCGACGAGCACGGCGAGCGCGTGAACGGCACGACCTCGAGCGCCAATCTCTTTTCGCTGCTCGGCGCCCGGTTCATTGCCGGTCGCCCCTACACGGCCGCCGAGGACGTGCCTAACGCAATACCGGTGGTGGTGATCGGCGAAGGCATGTGGCGGCGGCGGTTCGGCGCCGATCCACACATCATCGGGAAGCAGCTGCTCGTCGACGGCCGGGCGCACACGATCGTCGGCGTCGTGGCGTCCTCGTTCCATTTTCCGGACGACGTGACGCAGCTGTGGACGCCCATTGGACTCGATTCGGCGACGGCATACGGCGGACCCTTCGCGCACCAGTCGTTCGCGCGCCTCAAGCCGGGGGTGACGGTCGAGCAGGCGCGGCGCGAGCTCACGCGACTCATGCCGCGCATGGGCGAGCTGTATCCCAACATCGCGCCCGGGATGCGGTTGCCGGACTTTCTGAGTCAGGCCCACGCCGGCATCGTCGTGCACCCGATGCGCGACGACGTCGTGGGCGGATTCGGCAACGTCGCCATCATCGCCGCGGCCGCCGGCGTGCTGCTGTTCGCCATCGCGCTCGCGAACTCGGCGAGCCTGCTCCTCACCCGCGCCGAGGGCCGCCAGCGCGAGCTGGCGCTGCGCGTGGTGCTCGGCGCGAGCACGCGGCGGGTGCTGGCGCAGTTCGTGTCCGAGTCGCTGTTGTTAGGCGCGTTGGGCGGGGCCGCCGGCGTGGCGATTGCCATCGTCGGGATCCGTCAGCTCGTGGGCGCCGCGCCGCAGGGCATTCCGCGGCTGTCCGAGATTGGCCTCCACGCCGCCGCGATCGCGTTCGCAATCGGCATCACGATCGCCATGGCATTCGCGTGCAGCGCGATCGCGTGGCTGCGGCTCGACGTACGCAATCTCGGCAAGCGGCTGCGCGACGGCTCCCGCGGCGGCACCGCCGGGCGCGACCGGCAGCGCGCGCGGCGCACGTTAGTCGTGACGCAGGTCGCGTTTGCGACGTTGCTGGTGACCGGCGCCGCGTTTCTCCTCCAAAACGCATATCGGCTGCGTCGAGCCGATCCCGGCTTCGACGCGAGCCACACGCTCACCGCGTGGATCTCGCTGCCGACCGTGACGTACCCGCACGACAGCGATGCCGTGCGCTTCGCGGCGCGCTTGGTGACGCGCGTGCGTGAGCTGCCGGGAGTCACCGCCGCCGGCGTCAGCGCCAAGCTTCCGATGTTCGGACTCGGCTCGACCTACACGCCGGTGTGGAGCGATGCCGACCCGGGGACGTCGACGACGCTGCCGCCGTCGGATCTCGCGCTCACGGCGAGCGATGGATTCTTCCCCGCGATGGGTATCCCACTCGTCGCCGGGCGGGACTTCGATCCCGTCGGCAGACAGTCGCCCTACGAGGCGATCATCGACCGGTCGCTCGCGCGGCTGTACTGGGGCGACTCGACCGGGGTGCGCGCCATCGGCCGCCGCATCCGCCTCACGCAAGATCCGAAGAGCGATTCGTGGTACACGATCGTCGGCGTCGTCGGCTCGGTGGCCGACACGTCGCTCGCCGGTCCGAGCGTGGGCGTGGTCTACCTGCCGAACGTCATCTCGCCGGACAGCAATCGCTCGGTTGTCATGCGCGTGATGGCGCTCGCCGTCCGGTCGTCGGGTGATCCGCGCGCCATGCGCACGCTCGTCGAGCGCGCGATCGCGGACGTCGATGCCTCCGTGCCGCCGTTCCGCGTGAAACCGATGGCCGACGTACTGCGTGACTCCACGGCGCGGCTGTGGTTCATGGTTACGATCCTCACCACGACCGGAACGATCGCGTTGCTGCTCGCGGCGATCGGCTTGTACGGTGTGCTCTCGTATCTCGTCAGCGCTCGTGCGAAAGAGATGAGCATTCGCATGGCGATGGGCGCCCTGCCGAGGACGGTGGCCGCGTTCGTGACGCGGCAAGGCGTCGTGATGTCGGGCACCGGTGTGGTGATCGGCGCAGCGGCGTTTCTCCTGCTGGCGCGCTACATCGAGTCGGTGCAGTCGGGCCTTTCGCGACCGGCCATCGCCACCATCGTCGCCGCGCCGATCGCGCTGCTCTGCATTACGGTCTTTGCGAGCTGGGTGCCCGCGCGCCGGGCTGCGCGCGCGGACCCGGCCCGCGCCCTGTCCGCCGACTGACGCCCCGCCGGCGTTACTTTCGGGTCGAGTCGTTAGGCAGGCGGTACACCACCTTCCCGCTATCGTCCAGGAACTGGAGCGACGCGTGGTTCGCGCTGTCCACCGCCAGCCGCACGCGCGCCTTGCCCTTGGTGTCGTTGAGGACGACCGCGGCCTCATCGTTGCGCGTCCGTCCGACGAACACGCGTTGCGTGAAGTGTCCGAACGCCGGGTCGTACTTCTGCTGGAACGCCTTGTACGCCGCGCGCTGCGCCGCCGTGTCTTTCATGGTCTGGATGTCGTTCAGGTCGCGCGCCATGTCGCCCGTGAGTGGCGCGTTCGGCTGATCCCACACCATCAGGCCTGATTCCTTCGTCGTGCCCTGCTGCTCGTAATTGAGGCCCACCGCTTCCTGCTGGCGGAAGTGGTCGAAGCGAATCGTGCTGTTGGCTTCCGGCACGCCGTTCACGACGTGCGTCTCGTACACGAGGCCGCCGTTCTCGTCGCCGTCGTCGTTGTAGAAGAGCAGTCCGGCGCCGCGGTGTCCGTTGCGGTACTTGAGCTCGACCCCGCCGATCGTGCCGCCCGGAAATTCGTCGGTGTTGGAGATGGCGAGGCGAATGGTTCCGTTAGTCTCGCGGATGTTGATGCGGTGGGCGTTGATCTGGTCGAAGTCGACGACTTTCGGCGAGCGGAAGGCGGCGAAGATGAGGACGGCGAAGAGGAGCGACGAGAGGATGGCGTAGGCCTTGAGGATGCGGACTTCCTTGCGGAGTTTCTCGTCCATGGTGGTCTCCGTCGGGGCGGGCGCCGATCGCGGGTTGAGCGCGATGGCGGTTGGCGCGTGGTCCGATACCGCCGAGGTCGGCGGCATTATGTCCGGACAAATATAGGGACGGAGCGCAATAATAATAGTAGGAACGGCTGTGCCCGGTCTGGGTTGTGACGTTCACTTCCGGCACGTCCGGTCCCAGAGTCGAACACCGCCTGGCTCGAAACAAGGTGAGATAGACAAAGCTAAAACGCTAAGCGAGCGCCAGATGCGTGATGCGGCCACACGGGCACGACACTTCCTCTTTAGCTGCCGACCGTT
>DASYXE010000560.1:0-12579 GCA_035935375.1 Gemmatimonadaceae bacterium
GATCGTCGTCACGGTCGACATCGACGCGCCGCCTAACGAAGTGTGGGCCGTCGTCTGCGACGTGGAGCACTGGCCGGACTGGACGCCGACCGTGCACGAGGCGACGCACCTCGATCAGGGACCGTTCGCGGTGGGCAGCAGGACGCGCGTCGTGCAACCGCGGCTGCGGCCGGCCGTGTGGGAGGTGACGCATCTGGAAGTGGGACGGCGATTCACCTGGGTGAGTCGCAGCCCCGGTATCGTGATAGGAGCCGATCACGTGATCGAGCCGCACGGCTCGGGGAGCCGCGTGACGTTGTCGGTCCACTTTGCCGGTGTGTTGGGCGGCTTGATCGGCCGGATGTATCGCCGAATCACGCGGCGCTATGTCGGCACCGAGGCCGAGAGCCTTCGCCGGCGCTGCGAGGGCGCGCGCGCCGGTGGCACGGCGACGAATGCGCATGTATGATTCGGGGTCGCGCACCAGGGCGCGCCCCGTCCGCGGAAAGGGATCGTCCCGCCTGGCAGGTGGTTTCGCACATCCACTACCTCTTTCATGCCCGGCGCGGGCGGACACACGGGCGCTCATGAAGGAGGTCGTGTGTCTCAACTCCCCCCATCCCCGGATTTTGCCTACGAGCGGAAGCGCGCCAAGGCGTTGCTCCGCGACGTCCGCGCGCGCGACCCGGAAGCCATCGCGCGCGTGGCGGCGCATCTCCCGCGTCTCGCCGGGAACACCGACGCGCTCAAGCTCGCCGACGCGCAGTTCATCGTCGCACGAGAGCGCGGCTTCGAGAGTTGGCCCAAGCTCAAGGCGCACATCGAGGCGACACGCTCCGCCGAGGAGCGCGCATCGCAGTTCCTCGACGCCGTCGAACACGGCGCCAAGAGCGCGGTGTCGCGCCTGCTCAAGCAGCATTCGGAGCTGCCTCACGCGAGCATCTTCACGGCGGCCGCGGCCGGCGATGCGGGCGAAGTCGCACGCCGCATCGCTGCCGATCCGTCGTGCGTGCACGCGACGCGCGGCCGGCAGGCGTGGACCCCGCTCGCCTATGCGTGCGCGACCCCCGTACACGCCGGGAGCGCGCGCCAGGCCGCGGCCGTCCTCCGCGCGGCGACGCTGCTGCTCGACGCCGGCGCGAGCCCGAGCGCCGGCAGCCTCTACTTCGAGTCGGACGACAAACCGGTTCCGATCCCGGCGATGTACCACGCGGTCATGAGCGACAACCTTCCGTTAGTCAACCTGCTGCTCGACCGCGGCGCGCCGACGCAGGACGGCGAATCCATCTACCATGCGGCGCAGCACGACCGGCGCGCCTGCCTCGAGGCGCTCGTGGCGCACGGCGCGGACCTGTCGTCCACGCAGTCGCCGTACGGCAACACGCCGCTCTACTTTCTCGTTGGGCACGCCGACGATCACGGCGGACACGCGCCGTGGTTCACCGGCTTGGGGTGGTTGCTCGAGCACGGCGCCGACCCCAATGTGCCGAGCTACGCCAAACAGGAAACGCCGCTGCAGGCCGTCGCGGGCGGCGGGCCGAAGGTTGCCACGGCGCGCGCATTGCTCGAGCACGGCGCCGACCCGAATCTGCGCCGAGGCGATGGGCGCACGGCCTACGAGCTCGCCGTGCGGAGCGGCAACCGCGCGGTCGCGCAGCTGCTGCTGGAACGCGGTGCCGACCCCGGTTCGTTAGGCCCGGAAGACGAGCTGCTCCAGGCGTGCTTCGCCGGCAATACCGCGGGTGCGCGCGCGGTGCTCGGCGCACATCCGGAGCTTGCCCAGGCCATCGCGACGCATGGCGGCGCAGCGCTGACCCACGCGGTGGTGCAGAGCAATGCGGACGCGATCCGCGCGATGCTCGAGCTGGGCTGGGCGCTCGACGCGCAGGCGCCCGACGGCGGCACGGCGCTCCACTGGGCCGCGTGGCACGGGAAGCCCGACCTCGTGCGCCTGCTGCTTTCGTTAGGCGCACCGGTGAACGTGCGCGACACGCAGTTCGGCTCATCGCCCCTCGGCTGGGCGCTGCACGGCTCCGGCCAGCACCGCGGCCACGACGACACCTACATCGCCATCGTGGACGCGCTGCTCGCCGCCGGCGCCGAGCGCCTGCCGTCCGTCAACCGGTGGGGCGAACCGCCCGAAGGCATGGGCAGCCCCGCGGTGGCCAAGCACCTCATCGCGAGCGGCGCCACCGGCGCGGCGCCGCCCGCCTAACGCATCAGCGTCGGTAGATGACGCCGTTCTTCATCACGAACCGGACCCGGCTCACGGCCGAGATGTCTTGCGTGGGGTCGCCCTGGACCGCCACGATGTCGGCCTTGAGCCCGGGCACGAGCCGCCCGATCTGCTTGTCCAGCTGCAGAATCTTCGCATCCACCGCGGTCGCCGCGAGCAGCGCCTGCGCGGGACGCATGCCATCCTTCACCATCCACTCGATCTCGCGCGCGTTGGTCCCGTGCGTGAAGACGCCGACGTCGCTGCCGCATCCGATGATGACGTTGTTCTTCATCGCCAGGTGGAACGCGTGCTTCGCTTCTTCCATCGAGGGCGTCGGCGCGCTCTTGCCGCGCACGTAGTGGTCGAAGTACTCGGAGTACGCTTCGACGGCCGTGAGCGTGGGCAAGTACGCGACGCCCCGCTCGGCCATCAGGTGGAAGACGGAGTCGGTGCCGCTGAATCCGTGCTCGATCGTGTTGACGCCGGCGAGAATCGCGCGGCGCATGCCTTCCGCCGTGCTCGCGTGCGCGGCCACCGGCCGCCCCGATGAGTGCGCCTCGGCCACGAGCGCGTCGATCTCCTCCTGGCTGAACGTGGGCATCGTGCTTCCGTTAGGCCCGCGGCGGTAGTCGGCATAGACCTTGATCCAGTCGGCGCCGCGCGCCGCCTGCTCGCGCACCGCGGCCAGCACTTCCGGCACGCCGCTCACCGCTTGACCGCCCTGCGGCAGGTCGAGGTCGGGGCGGAATCCACGCGGTCCCGGTCCGTAGCTCGCGGTCGCCACGATGGCGCGCGTCGCCACCTCGAGACGCGGACCCTGGATCAGGCCCTCGTCGATCGCGTGCTTCATGTCCACGTCGGAGAAGCCCGCGCCCTCGGTGCCGAGGTCGCGCAGCGTGGTGAAGCCTTGCATGAGCGTGTTCCGCGCGTGGAGCACGGCCTCGACGACGCGATACCCCATGGGCTCCTTGAGCACCTGGTCATCCCACAGCGTTTCGTTGTACGGGTGCAGGAAGACGTGCGAGTGCGCGTCGATGAGGCCGGGCAGCAGCGTTAGGCCGGGGAGCGCGATGGTCTCCGTGGCGGCCGGCGCGTGCACCGACGCGGACGGCCCAACGGCGACGATGCTGTCGCCCTCGACGAGCACGACCCATCCGGCGTGCACGGACTCGCTCGTGGCATCGAATACGCGATCGGGTTTGAGCAGCACCGGATGACCCGGCGCGGGTGGCACGAGCGGCGCGAACCCGGCCTCGACAGGGAGCTTGAGCGCGGAGAGCAGCGTGTCGCGCGACTGCGCCCCGAGCGATGTCACATGCCCAACCGAAGCGAGCGCGGCCATTGCCGCGAGCCGCGAGAGGGAAACCGGGCGACGGCGTCGTGCGGGGGGCGATGTGCGCGCTGCGGAGCGCATGGGCAAATCTCCTGATGGGCGTCGAGCGGAACCGGGCGAACCATGGCGCAGATGCTACGGGCGGGCACGCGCGATCACCAGAGGCCGCGGGCCGGCGCTGCCGTCCGGTTGCGCGCCGAGTAGACTTCCGCATCCCGTCGCCACGAGCCACGATCGCACCCATGCGCACTGCGCTGCATCCGCCCGCCGAGAGCGTCGTCGACCGGTTCTTGCGCTACGTGCGCATCGACACGCAGTCGCGCGAGGACCAGCAGACGACGCCGAGTACGCCCGCACAGTGGACGCTGGCGAATCTGCTCGCGGCCGAGCTCGCGCAGGTGGGCGCGTCGGACGTCGCGGTGAGCGAGCACTGCATGGTGTACGCGACGGTCCCGTCCACGCTGCCTAACGGAGCGCGCGCGCCGACGGTCGGCTTCATCGCGCACGTCGACACGTCGCCGGCGGTGAGTGGCGCGAACGTCACGCCCGTCATCCACCGGAACTATCAGGGCGGTGACATCGTGCTGCCCGCGGACCGGACGCAGGTGATTACCGTCGCGCAGCACCCGGTGCTCGCGACCATGATCGGCGACGACATCATCACCACCGACGGCACGACGCTCCTCGGCTCCGACGACAAGGCCGGCGTCGCGGCGATCATGACGCTGGTGGATGTGCTCCTCCGCAATCCGGGCGTGCCGCACGGCCGCGTCCGCGTCGCGTTCACGGCCGACGAGGAGATCGGAACGGGGATCGACAAATTCGATGTGCCCGGCTTCGGCGCCGACTTCGCCTACACGGTGGACGGCAGCACGTTAGGCGAGGTGAGCGACGAAACCTGGAGCGCCCGTCTCGCCACGGTGACCTGTCACGGCACCAGCGCGCACCCCGGCACGGCGAAGGGCGTGATGGTGAATTCGATGTATGCGATGGCGGACGTGCTGAGCCGCCTGCCGCGCGACATGCTGCCCGAGACCACCGACGAGCGCCAAGGCTTCGTCCATCCGTACATCGGCACGCTCGATGTCGAACAGTCGACGGCGAAAATCCTGTTGCGCGATTTCGACCTGAGCGGACTCGAAGCCAAGGAAGCGTTGCTGCGGCGGCTCGCGCGCGAGAGCGAGGCGCGGCACCCCGGCGTGACGTCGCGCATCGAGGTCCGCGAGCAGTACAAGAACATGAAGGAGGTGTTGGGCCAACACCCGCACATCACGCAGTTGGCGCTCGACGCCGCGCGGCGCGCCGGACTCACCCCCTACCTGAAGCCGATTCGCGGCGGTACCGACGGTTCCCGTCTGACGTTCCGCGGCCTTCCGTGTCCCAACATCTTCACCGGCGGCCACGAGTTTCACAGCAAGCTCGAATTCAACTCGCGGCGCGGCCTCGAGAAAACTGCGGAGACGCTCGTGCACCTGGTCCAGCTCGTCGCCGAGTCCAAATCGGACTGCTAGACGTCGTAGGTGACGAGGTGGAACGCGAGCGCGGGCCGCATCGTGGGGGTTCGTCAAAAACTGCAACTGCTCGAGAAGGATGACAAAAGGGAAACAAAGGATAACGAAAGTGATCGTTTTGCGCGGGGGAGGGTGCGCCGCCCAACGGATAGTGAATGGTCGTTTTTGTTAAACAACAAAAAAGGCGCATCTTGCCATTGAGCTACCGCACTCTCCCACGCGCAGAACGATCACTTTCGTTATCCTTTGTTTCCCTTTTGTCATCCTTCTCGAGCAGTTGCAGTTTTCTCCCCGGCGCAGCCGCGCGGCTCGACGGCGTCAGTGCGCGAACTCACACGTGACGTCCGGATTCCACATCGCGAACTCGCCACTCGGATTGTGGCGGCCCACCCAAACGTGTAGTCCCCACAGCTGGAACGTCCCGTTCTTCATGAACTGCTGCCCGAATAGTGTCGGCGGTGGCTGATCTTCGCCGTGGATGCTGTACGGAATGACATATTCCACGCCCACGAACACGAGCGATCCATCCTGCTGCGGCTCGTAGATCAGCGCTTCCGGATGCGTGACGATGGCCGTGTCGTCGACGAGCGTGGGGTTCAAGTAATGGATGCCCATCGCTCCCTGCGTCGGATCCGACAGGCACGTGTGTCCGTCACCGGGATCGCCGACGACTACGGTGTACCCCGCCTGTTGGGCCGCGGCCACGTTTTTGAGCGGCAGAATGGCTTGCTTCAGTGCGGCGATGTCCCGCTGCTGCGGTGTGAGCGAATCCGACGAGCTGCAACCGACGATGGCAAGACACACCAGCGCGCCGCGAACGCAGGCGGCGCGATGCGTGAGAGATCCGCGTGACACAATGCCTCCTCTCCCGGCGCTGGCCGGGCTGCTTTTCCGTGAGACTGGACGACGTGCGAGGTGTCATCTCGAGAGCGGAAAAGCAGCACGCATCGGCTCAATTGCAGTAGGACGTCAGCGATGCCCGGCGGCCCGGACACGTCACCGTGTCGGGGCCGTTCGGTCAATTCGTGTGTGCAGATCCCATCGCCGTCGGGCGATGGCCGGTCGAGTCGATCAATGAGACGCCTGCGCCGTCACCGGCGTCAGGTGCTGCGTCGATGCGATGAAATTCGCGATGTCCGACTTGAGCTGCTTGGCCGACGACTGGTTCAGGTAGGCCATGTGCCCGCTCTCGTAGTACTTGAACTGCACACGATCCTTGTACGTCTGGTCGAAGCCCAAGTGCGTGAACGTGTACTCGGCGTTCGCGAATGGCGTAGCCGTGTCGTAGTAGCCGGCACCAACCATCACGTGCAGGTACGGATCCTTCGCCATCGCCAGGCGCAGCGACTCGGTCTCGCTCGGGAAGCCGCGCGAGTTGAGCGAGCTGTAATCCCAGCGTCCGGTGTGGCCGCCCGTGTAGTACTGCAGGTCAGTGGAATACTTGAGGTCATCGTGCAGGTAGCGCATGAACGCCGCCATGAACGCGCCGGCCGGCGCGACGTCGGACGGGTCGTAGTCCTGGCGCTGCGCGGCCGCGTTGCCGTTGATTCCCGTTAGGCGCGTGTCGTAGCGGCCCATGATCAGGCGCTGGTCGCGCAGCAGCTCGGTGCGGAAGCTGCCGGCGTCGAGGCGCAGGTTCGTGTTCATCAAGTACTGCGTCGAGATGCCCGTGAGATCCGACAACTTCTGCGCGACGGCCTGCCGGTCGGATGGCGAGAGATCGTTGCCCTTCGCGAGCGCGGTCAGGTAGTCGCCGAACGCGTACTGGCGCGACTGCGCGACCACCTGCTCGAGCGACTCGCCCTGCAAGCTCGACGGCAATTTCTTGTGGTACCACGCCGTGGCCGTGTACGTCGGCAAGAACGTGGAGTAGGCGATGTCGTTGGATGGGTCCTGCGAGATGTACTGGAAGTCGAGCACGGTGCCTAACAACATGATGCCGTTGAGCTCGATGCCTTCGCGCTCCTGCAGCTCGCTCGCCAGGCCGGCCGAGCGGAACGTGCCGTAGCTCTCGCCGAAGAGATATTTGGGCGATGCCCAGCGGTCGTACTTGTCGAGATAGTCGCGGATGAACTGTCCGAACATCTCGACGTCGTTGACGGCGCCCGTGAAGTCGGACGCTTTGACGCCGGGCGCGGGCCGCGAGTAGCCGGTCATCATCGCGTCCACCTGCACCAGGTCCGTCACGTCTAACGGAGAATTCGGATTGTCGACCAGGGTGTAGGGCGGCGCCGGTTCGGAGCCCGCGGGTCCCATCTCCGGGTGCTTCGGGCTCATGATGCCTTCGTCGAGCCAGATCGACGCCGAGCCCGGACCGCCGTTGAAGAAGAACGTGACGGGGCGGGTGCCCGGATCGACGCCATCTTTCGTGTACGAGATGTAGAAGACCGTCGCGTCGGGTTTCCCGGTGGAGTCGCGGAGCACCATCGTGCCGGCGCGCGCGGTGTAGGCGACGGGCTTGCCGTCGATCGTGATGGTGTGCTGCGTGGTCGACACGCGCTCGACGGGCGCCACGCCGACCGACGAGTCGGCCGCGCCGCTGTCTCGCTCGGCGGCGGGTCGCTGGCCGCCGGGCCGCTGGCCCGGTGGTCCTTGCCGTTGGGCCGCGGCGGAGCCGGCGGCCAGGAACGAGAGGGCGGTGCCGAACAACACCAAACGCGTGCGCATGACGAGCACTCCTTGAAACCGGTTCACGGTGGGAATCGAGCTGCGGTACGTGCGGATGGATGTCCTCACGATAGGAGAACGAAGGAATGCCTCGGACCGTTGTGGGGTGGCGAGTCGTGTTCGACGGAGGCGCCGAGGGAATAGGGAAGCGCTCGCTGGTGCTCGCTTGGGGAAGCGCTGCGCTTGGGGAAGCGGCGGCGACGCCGCCTTGGGGAGTGGAACAACATCAATCAAATGCGCGACGTGAGCGCCGTGCGAAAGCCCGCGCGATCCGGCACTCTCCATCCAGAGACAACTGATGTCCTTCCACTCCCCAAGGCGGAGTCGCCGCCGCTTCCCCAAGCGCAGCGCTTCCCCAAGCGAGCGCCCGCGAGCGCTTCCCCATTCCCTGTTGTCTCCCTCGCACGCGATCCTATCGTTCGAGGCTAACGATCGTCACGTCGGCTCGGCCGTTCGCGATCACGAGGCGCGCCACGCTCGGCACAAGATCGAATCGCCGCGGTCCTGCGGCGCCGGGATTCACCACCAGACGGCCGTCCAGCCACGTGACCATCGCCCGGTGCGTGTGGCCGTACACCAGGACATCGCCAGCATAAAGGGCCGCGAGCGGTTCGGGTCGCGGCTGGCCCAGCTCGTGGCCATGGCTCACGTGGATCCGCACGCCGGCCACGTCGCGCACGAGCTCTTGCGCCAGGCGCGGATCGTCAGGATCGTCTGTGTTGCCGAACACCGCCTCGACCGGCGCGATGAGCGCGAGATCCTCGAGCACCTCGTCGCCGCCCACGTCCCCGGCGTGCAGAATGAGCGAGACGCCGGCCAGCGCATCGTACACACCGGCGCGGACGAGGCCGTGCGTGTCGGAGATGAGGCCGACGACGACGGGCTCGTCGTTAGGCATCGACGCCGCGCCGCGGCGCGGCGTCGCCCCACCGCCCGCTCAGCCGGTGTTCCACGCCGAGGTGATCGAGCACGCGCGCGACGATGAAGTCGACCAGGTCGTCGATGCGGGTCGGGCCGTGATAGAAGCCCGGCGCCGCGGGCATCACGATCGCGCCGGCGCGCGACACCCGCAGCATGTTCTCGAGGTGGATGACGCTGAGCGGCGTCTCGCGCGGAACGAGGAGCAGCGGGCGGCGCTCCTTGAGCGTCACGTCGGCGGCGCGCTCGATCAGCGACCGCGACGTGCCGTGCGCGATGGCGGCGAGCGTGCCCATGGAGCACGGGCACACCACCATCCCGCTCGAGCGCGCCGAGCCCGACGCGGGCGCGGCGCCACGGTCGCCGTCGTCGTACACCGTGACCGCCGCGTCCCAGCGCGCCGCGCCGACGCGGCCGCGGAGCGCCGGCAGGTCGGCGATCCCCGCCTCCATGCCTAACAAGCGCCACCCGTGCGACGAGACGATGAGCGACACCGGGCGTTTGGCGATCGCGAGCTGTTCGACGAGCCGCACGGCATACGGTGCCCCGGACGCCCCGGTGATCGCGACGACGACCGGCGGAACGCGGCCCGTGGTCACCGCAGCACCCGCTCGACGAGCACGAAGGCGAAGAACGTGACGCTGATGATGCCGTTCATCGTGAAAAACGCCGCGTCGATGCGCGACAGGTCGCCCGGCCTCACCAGCGAGTGCTCGTAGACGAGCAGCGCCGCGACCACGACGGCGCCGATGATGTACAGGATGCCACCGCCTAACGCGACGCCGGCAACCATCAGGCAGGCCACGGTCATCGTGTGCAGGACGCGGGCGATGCGGATCGCCCCGCGCTCGCCCAGCGAGACCGGCAGCGAATGCAAGCCGTACTGGCGATCGAAGCCAACGTCCTGCAGCGCGTAGAAGATGTCGAACCCGCCGACCCATCCCATCACCGCGAGGGCAAGCAGCAGCAGGGCCCACCAGGGCCGGCTCCACGCGCCGGTCACCGCGAGATAGCCGCCCACCGGCGCGATGCCGGTGCCCAGGCCGAGGGCCAGATGCGCCAAGTGGGTGAAGCGCTTGGTGTAGCTGTAGAAGAACACCCAGCCTAACGCAATCGGAGAGAGCGCGGCGCAGAGCGGGTTGAGCCGCCACGCCGCGAACACGAATATCACCGCCGCGAAGGCGACCGCCGCCGCGGCCTCGCGCACGCCGATCGCGCCGGATGGGATCTCGCGCCGCGCCGTCCGCGGATTCACCGCGTCCAGCCGGCGGTCCGCGATGCGGTTGAAACCCATCGCCGCGAAGCGTGCCGCCGTGAACGCCACCGCCACCCAGGCCACGACCCGCCACGTCACCGGCTCCTCGTAGCTCGCGAGCACCACACCCACGAGCGCGAACGGCAGCGCGAACAGCGTGTGCGGCAGCTTGACCAGATTGACGTAGCGCGTCAGCCGCGACGCGCCGTCGAACGTCTGTCCCTCTCGCACCGGGGCGCCCTCGGCCGTCACGCCGCGCACCACGCGGCGCCGCGAATGCCTAACGGTATGGTCACGAGCCGAGCGGGATGCCGAGCTCCGCCCAACGCGCGCGGACACGCGCGTCGGTGGCCGCGTCCATCACCACCCGGCCCGGCCACGGCCGCTCGAACCCTTCTTCCGGCCATTTGCGCGTGGCATCCAGTCCCATCTTCGATCCGTACGTGAAGGCCCGGCTCGAGTGGTCCAGCACGTCGATCGGCCCCATCGTGAACCGCGCATCGCGCTCGGGATCCAGATTGTTGAGCGCCACCCACCACGCTTCCCGCGGATCGCGCACGTTCACGTCCTTGTCGACCACCACGATCAGCTTCGCCAGCGCCATCAACCCCTGCCCCCACATCGCGTTCATCACCTTGTACGCATGACCCGGATACTGCTTGTCGATCGACACGAACACGAGGTTGTGGAAGATGCCTTCCGCCGGCATGTGGTAGTCGACGATCTCCGGGATCGTCAGCTTGAGCAGCGGCAGAAAAATGCGCTCGGTGGCGTGGCCGAGGTAAAAGTCTTCCATCGGCGGACGCCCGACGATGGTCGTCGCGTACACCGGTTGCTCGCGCATCGTCACCGCTGTGACGTGCACGCACGGATAGAGATCGGCGAGCGAATAGAATCCCGTGTGATCGCCGAACGGGCCTTCGGTGACTAACGGCTCGCGCGGATCGATGTAGCCTTCGATCACGATCTCCGCGTCGGCCGGCACCTCGAGGTCGCACGTGACCGCCTTGGTGAGCGAGACCGGCTCGCGCCGCAAGAACCCGGCGAACAAGAACTCGTCCACCGTCGGCGGCAGCGGCGCCGACGCGGCGTACATCGATGCGGGATCGGCGCCGATCGCGATGCACACCGGCATCGTCTCGCCGCGCTCGGCCATCACGCGCCAGTGTGCCGCGCCGACTTTATGACGCTGCCAGTGCATCGCCAGCGTGCGCGATCCCAACTGTTGCACGCGATACCGGCCCACGTTGCGGATGCCGCGCACGGGATCGCGCGAAATCACCATGGGCAGCGTGATGTATGGTCCGCCGTCCTCGGGCCAGCACGTAATGATCGGCAGCGTCCGCACGTCGACCTCGTCGCCACGCCGGACAACCGCCTGGCACGGCGCCGAGCCGCCGCGCACGCGCGGTGGGAACTTTCCCACCTCGAGCAACCGGGGCAGCAAGGCGAGCTTGCCCAGGATGCCCTCCGGCACCTTGATCTCCAGCAGCTCCGTGATGCGCGCGCCGATCGCATCGAGATCCTCAACGCCTAACGCCATCGCCATGCGGCGCATCGACCCGAAGAGATTGATGGCCACCGGGTACGCCGATCGCGAGCCGTCGCGCAACACCGGCTGCTCGAAGAGCAGCGCCGCGCCGCCGGCCGGGCTTTTCATCACGCGGTCGGCGATGGCGCAGATCTCGAGGTCCACGCTCACCGGCACGCGCACCCGCACCAATTCGCCGGCGGCGTCGAGGGCGGAGAGAAACTCGCCTAACGAGTCGAGACTCACGCGCGTCTCTCGGCCCAGTGCACCGCGGTCACACCGAGCGTGAGGCGCTCGTAGCGCACGTCCGACAGACCCGCTTGCGCCAGGCGCGCCGCGAGCGCCGGCGCCGGCGGAAAATGCGCCACCGATTCCGGCAAATAGCGATACGCCGTGCGATGCCCGCTCACCATCCGTCCCACGAGCGGCAGCACCTGTTGGAAGTACACCCGATACACGCCGCGCACGAGCGCCGACGGCGGCGCCGAGCACTCGAGGACTACCAGCCGGGCACCCGGCCTGAGCACGCGGGCCAACTCGCGCAACCCGGCATCGATGTCCGCGAAATTGCGCACGCCGAACGCGACCATCGCGCCGTCCACCGACGCATCGCCTAACGGAAGCTGCAGCGCGTCCGCCACCACCGCGTGCACGGCCGCGGCACCCACTTTCGCCCGCCCCGCACGCAACATCGCGTCGGCGAAATCGGCCGCGATCACCCGCCCCGCGAACCCCGGGCGGCGCGACAGCGCGACGCTCATGTCCAACGTGCCGGCGCACGCGTCGAGATACACGCCGCCCGGCCGGAGCTCCCAACCGAGCACGTCGATCGCCCGCCGGCGCCACCGTCCGTCGATGTTGAAGCTGAGCAGGCGGTTGAGGAGATCGTACGTCGGCGCGATCTCGGAGAACATCCGCCGCACATACCGTCGCTTCACGACCGCGCTCGATTCCTCGCCACCTTCGCCATCCGCCGCGCCGTGACCCGCCCCCGCCCCCGCCCCCGCTGCTTCGAGCGCTTCGCGCCGTTCCGTGTCGACCGCAGACATTCAGGAAAACGTGGGTCGTCGCGAAAGCCTACGCAAGCGCGATGCTGGATGCCTGAGCCTCGGCGCGCTAACTTGCGCGAGCATCGGCCGGTTGACCGTCTCGCACTCGATCGAGTTG
>DASYXE010000561.1:0-2764 GCA_035935375.1 Gemmatimonadaceae bacterium
CGCTCCGCCGGGACGTGCGCGGTGCCGAACGGGATGCCGACAGTGAACGTCGTCCCGCTTCCCGGTGTGCTGGCGACGGCGATCGTGCCCCCCTGCAGCTTGACGAGCTCCTGGACGAGCGCGAGACCGATACCGGTGCCCTCGTGCGTCCGGCTCCTGACGTTAGGCACACGGTGAAATCGCTCGAAGATGCGGGGCAGCTGGTCCGCGGCAATGCCCACGCCTGTGTCCTGGACCGTGAGCACCGCGCGGTGATCGATCGCCTCGGTCGTGACGCGGATCTCGCCTTCGAACGTATGCTTGAGCGCGTTCGAGAGCAGGTTCAGGACGACCTTCTCCCACATGTCGCGGTCGAGGTACACCGGTTCGGGAAGTGCGTCTCCGACGACCACGAGCCGCAGGCCGGCGCGTTCGATCGCCGACCGGAAGTTCGACGCGAGGTCGGCCGTGAAGACGGCGAGATCCGTGCGCTCGTAGAACGCCTGCGTCCGTCCCGCTTCAATGCGTGAAAAGTCGAGCAGGGAATTGACGAGCTTGAGCAATCGCAGCGCGTTTCGGTGCACGATCGCGAGGCGTTCTCGATTTTGCTGAGTCGTGCGCTGGTCGCCCAGCGCCTCGGCGACCGGCGCGAGGAGCAGCGTGAGCGGCGTGCGAAACTCGTGGCTGACGTTCGAGAAGAACACCGTTTTCGCGCGGTCGAGCGCCGCGAGCGCGTCCGCGCGAGTGCGCTCGGCCTGATACGCCGCGGCGTTGCCGATGCCCGCCGCAATCTGCGACGCCACGAGCTCGAGGAATCGGCCGTATTCGGCGTCTAACGGACGCAGCGGGCTGATCCCTGCGACCAGCATGCCGGCCCGGCCGGTCTCGCCGGCCGGTTCGATCGGCAGCACCGCCGCGCGCAGCGGCGGTCGCTCCCATCGGCTATCGAGGGGAGCGCCGAAGGCCGACACGATGCCCACGACGCGCAGGCGGGCGTCTCCGGGTTGCGCGACCGAGGTGGGGAAGAAGACCCCGTCAGCGGCGCAGATGTCGTGCGGTACGGCCGCCTCATGCGCGCCGAGGCCGGAGCTGGCGGCCAGCGTGGCCCTCGCCTTGTCGACCGGGTCGACCAGATAGATGAGCGCGAAGGGCAAATCCCTCGCGTCCGTCTCGAGAGCAGTGGCTGCGAGCCGGCACGCCTCGTCGACCACACGGGCCTCGGACATCTTGGCCGCAACCTCGCGGAGCACGGCCATCTGGCGCTCGGCGATCACCCGTCGTGTGTCGTCGGTGTTCGCGCAGATGATGCCGCCCGTGTTGCCCCAGTCGTCCGGCACGGGGCTATACGAGAACGTGTAGTAGGTCTCTTCTTCGTATCCGTTCCGTTCCATGATCAGGCGCTGCGTTTCGACGTATGTCCCTTTGTCGCCGTGCATCGCCGTCGTGAGCATGGGCGCGATGACGTCCCAGAGCTCGCGCCACACGATCGACGTCGGCTGGCCGAGCGCCTGTGGATGCTTGCCCCCAATGATGGATTTGTACGCGTCGTTGTACATATAGATCAGCTGCTCGCCCCATCCAATCCAGATGGGCTGGCGGGACGTGAGCATGATGCGGACGCAGGTCTTGAGGCTCTGTGGCCAGCGCTCGGGCGGTCCTAACGGAGTCGCAGCCCAGTCGAACGCGCGCATGCGCTCGCCCATTTCTCCGCCGCCGGAGAACAGGGTGCGGTTTCGCTCTCGATCGGACTGTGCCGTGGATTCCATGGCAGGCGTTTTTGGTGAGACGCTTTTCATCCAACGCGTTGAGCTTCATGTAGCACTAAGTCAAATCTCGGACCAGCGCGCGGCGCTTCCGGTGCCGGTGAGCGACGCGAAGGTGATCGTTGCGCGAACGAGTCCAGGTCATTGCGCACATCGCGCCCTCGTGAGGGACACGGTATCCTTCTCATGGGCGGCGTCTTGAAAGTCTGCGAGTTGCGCTCCAGGCTCGTCGAGCGCATGCTCGATGACGTGTCGGCTTCAATCCGTAGTCGCACGGGTGAACTCATGCAAATCACGAGAAGCGGGTCGCGCCCATCGGCAAAGGGGCCGTCGGACTGGTTTACCGGATCCGTTCGCATCGATCCATTGTTCCAGAACGCCGAGCCGGCGCGCGCGGCGGCGAGCGCCGCGACCTTCGAGCCGGGCGCGCGGACGGCGTGGCATACGCATCCGTTGGGTCAAGTGCTCATCGTGACGGCGGGCAGCGGCCGCGCGCAGCGCGAGGGCGGCCGGATCGAGGAGATCCATCCGGGCGACGTGGTGTCGTTCGAGCCTAACGAGAAGCACTGGCACGGCGCATCGCCGGCGACGGCGATGACGCACATCGCTGTGCAAGAGGCGTTGAACGGCACGGCGGTGCAGTGGCTCGAGCACGTGACCGACGATCAATACCATGGGCGTAGCGTCTAGCGACATCTTCGGGGCCGGCGGCGGAGACGAGCCGGCGACGCCGGGCAGCTTTGGCCGAGCGCCGCCGGGTTTCCGGCTGCCCGTCGAGACGCATGTTGGTCCCGTTCGACTCGAGATCGCCGACCTCGGGCGTTCGGTGGACTACTACACCGAGATCCTCGGCCTCCGCGCGCTCGATCGCGAGGCGCGGCGCGCCGTGCTGGCGCCCCACGGTTCCGTTAGGCCGATAGTGGTGCTCGAGGAGCGCGCGGGCGCCGCGCCGGCACCGCGCCGGGGCCGGCTCGGCCTCTATCATTTCGCGATCTTGCTGCCGGATCGCGCGTCGCTTGGCC
>DASYXE010000562.1:0-1902 GCA_035935375.1 Gemmatimonadaceae bacterium
GGCCCCCGCGACCCACCTTCACATCGGCGGTGATGATGCCGTCCACGCCGGCCAACGCCGTGTACACCGCGTGGGCGGCGTGGACGGAGAGCATGCCCTCGATCGTGACCGACGTCGTGATGCGCACGCCGTAAGGTAGACGGGCGCGTGCCTCCTCGGCCCGGCCGCGAGGTCGTCGCTCGCGCTCCAGCGATCCGCGCGCGGTCCGGCTGTGCCCGCGCTTCGTCCGACTTTGACATCGCGGTGCCCGATGACGAAGTTCCTCGTGTCTTCGCCACGCCCTCGACGCATGACTCAGATCGCATTCCTCGGCCTGGGCGCCATCGGTGCACCGATGGCTCGCCACCTCGCCCAACCGCCGTTCGAGCTCACGGTGTGGAATCGCACGCGCACCCGTGCCGACGACTTCGCGCGCAGTACCGGCGCGCGCGCCGCGGCCACGCCGCGCGACGCGGCTCGCGGCGCGGCGTTCGTGGTCACCTGTCTGCCCACATCGCGCGACGTGGAATCGCTGCTCGACGGCGACAGCGGCCTGCTGGCCGGCATCGAGCGCGGCAGCATGCTCATCGACTGCACGTCGGGCGACCCGGCGACGTCGCGCCGCATCGCGGCCCGGTTAGGCGAGCGCGGCATCGCGTTCATGGATGCGCCCGTGAGCGGCGGCACCATCGGCGCCGAGCGCGGCACGCTGACGGTGATGTGCGGGGGCGATGCGTCGGCGTTCGAGCGCGCGCGCCCCGTGATCGATGCGTTCGGCGAGAAGCTCGTGCACTGCGGCCCCGTCGGCGCCGGCGACGCGCTCAAATCGGTGAACAACGCGTTGCTCGCGGTGCACGTCTGGGCCACCGGAGAAGGACTCGCGGCGCTGGCCAAGGCAGGGGTCGCGCCGGCCATTGCGTTAGACGTGATCAACGCGTCGAGCGGCCGCAGCAACACGTCGCAGAACCTGTTCCCCGAACGCGTGCTCACGCGCGCGTTCCCGCGCACGTTCCGATTGGCGCTGCTCGACAAGGATGTCGGCATCGCCGCCGGCGTGGCGCGGGAACAGCGCGTCCCGTCGCCGCTGCTGCAGCTCACGAGCGAGCTGTTCCGCGCGGCGCACACGATGTTAGGCGAAGAGGCCGATCACGTGGAGGCCGTGCGCCTGATCGAGCAATGGGCCGGCGTGGAGATCGCGTGACCACCGCCCCCGCCTCCGCCGACGCGCGCGCCCAGTCCACCGACGCGATTCGCCAACACTTCCCCGCGCTCGAGCGGCGACAGGGCGGCCGCTGGGTTGCCTACTTCGACGGACCCGGCGGCACACAGGTCCCGCGCATCGTGACCGACGCGGTCACCGAATACCTCCTGGACCACAACGCAAACACGCACTGGGCCTACCCGACGAGCATCGAGACCGATGCCGCCATCGCGCGGGCCCGACGCGCCATCGCCGATTTTCTCAACGCGCGCGACGACGAAGTCGCGTTCGGCCAGAACATGACGTCACTCACGTTCCACGTTGCGCGCGGCATCGGGCGCCGCCTGAGCGTGGGCGATGAAATCGTCGTCACGGAGCTCGATCACCACGCCAACATCGCGCCCTGGCGCGCACTCGCGGCCGAGCGCGGCATCACGGTGCGCATGGTGCGCATGCACCCGGACACGGGGCAGCTCGACTGGGACGACCTCGAGCGCTCGATCGGCAACCGCACGCGCGTCGTGGCGATCGGTGCCGCGTCCAATGCGTTGGGCACGATCAACGACGTCGCCCGCGCTACCCAGCTCGCCCATGCCGCGGGTGCGATCGCGTTCGTCGATGCGGTGCACTCCGCGCCGCACCAGCTGGTCGACGTCCGCGCCATCGGCTGCGATTTCCTCGCGTGCTCGGCGTACAAGTTCTACGGGCCGCACGTGGGCGTG
>DASYXE010000563.1:0-4616 GCA_035935375.1 Gemmatimonadaceae bacterium
TGACGCAGCAGGCGAAAGAGAACGTGTTCCTCGACCGGCTCATCAGCACGTTGTCGGCGGCGTTCGCGCTGTTGGCCACACTGCTCGCCGCGGGCGGCTTGTACGGCGTGCTCGCCTATTCCGTGGCCCAACGGACGCGCGAGATCGGCGTGCGCATGGCGTTGGGCGCCGATGGCGGCAAGGTGCAGCTCATGGTGCTGCGGCAGGTGGCGCTCATGACGGTCATCGGCGGCGCGATCGGCATCGCCGGCGCCATAGCGTTAGGCCGTGCGGCGCAGTCGCTGCTCTTCGAGCTCAAGGGGCACGACCCGGCCGTGATGGTGGTTTCCGCCATCGTCTTGTCGGCGGTGGCGCTGGCGTCCGGTTACATCCCGGCGCTCCGCGCATCGCGCATCGACCCGGTCCAAGCGCTGCGCTACGAGTAAGGGCGGTCGCGTCGTCGGCCGGCGAGCGCGAGCCCGCCGGCCCCGTTCGGCACGGCGTCCGGATCAGACCGCCGTGAACAAACCATAGAGCTTGACCGGTTGTCTCACGCAGACAGCGCGGACGACCCGCGCTCCTGTGGAGACCTCGCCATGGCCAGCCTCAAGCTCGCGCTTCGAACCCTCCGAAAATCGCCCTTCGTCACCTGCATCGCCGTGTTGTCATTGGCGCTCGGCATCGGGGCGAACGCGGCGATCTACTCGATGTTCAACGAGCTGTTGCTGCGCCCGCTTCCGGTTCGCGATCCAGGCCGCCTCGTGAATCTCTCGGGCGGGCAGACGACCGGATTCAACTCGTGCGATGAAGCGGGCAACTGTGATGTCATCTTCGACTATCCGATGTTCCGCGACCTCGAGAAGGCGCACCCCGGATTCACCAGCGTCGCCGCGCATCGCACCTTCGGCGCCAACGTCGCCTATCATCATCAGACCCTGAGCGGTGACGGCATGCTGGTCTCGGGTTCGTACTTCTCGACGTTAGGCCTGAACCCGGCGCGGGGCCGGCTGATCGGGCTCGGCGATGATCGCGTGGTCGGACAGGAGTTCGTCGCGGTGCTGAGCTACCGCTATTGGCAGAACGACCTCGGCTCTGATCCGAACGTCGTCGGGCAGCAGATCAGCATCAACGGGCAGTCGATGACCGTCATCGGCGTGGCGCCGAAGGGCTTCGAGGGGACGACGCTCGGGATCGAGCCGATGGTATACATCCCGATCAGCATGCAGCCGATCGTCGCACGCGGTGTGTTGCCGGGTTGGCCGGACGCGACGAGGGATCGGCGCACGTACTGGGTGTACGTGTTCGCGCGTCTCGCGCCGGGCGTATCGATGGAGCGGGCACAAGTGCTCGCCAACGCGGTCTTCCATCGGATCATCAACGACGTCGAGGCGCCGCTGCACACGGAGATGAGCGACGCGGCCATGAAGCGATTCCGTGCCAGCGCCTTGACGCTCACGGACGGGCGTCGCGGCCAGAGCACGATGCACGAGGAGGTGAAAGCGCCACTCACGTTGCTCCTGGCAACGACGGGCATCGTGCTGCTCATCGCGTGCGCCAACATCGCGAATTTGTTGTTGGCCCGCGGCGCGGGACGCTCGCTCGAGATGGCCGTGCGGCTTTCGTTAGGCGCAACGCGCGGGCAGCTCCTTCGGCAGCTGCTCACGGAGTCCTGCGTCCTGGCGGTGACCGGCGGGGCGGTGAGCCTGCTCGTCGCGTATTGGACGCTGCGCCTCATTGCGGGCATCCTGCCGAACGAGACCGCGAGCGCCATGGACTTCGGCCTCCACGGCTCGGCGATCGTCTTCACCGCGGCGCTCTCGCTCGGCACGGGCGTGTTGTTCGGGATGTTCCCGGCCCTGAACAGCACGCGGTCCGACCTGGCATCGACGATCCGCGCCGGCACCGGCAAGCACTCGGGTGCGCATACGGCGGCGCGCTTCCGGTCGTCGTTGGTCACCGCGCAAATCGCGCTGTCGATGGCGCTCCTGATCTCGGCCGGGCTCTTCGTGAAGAGCCTGCGCAACGTGACGCAGGTGCATCTCGGAATCCGCGTCGACAGCATGGCCACGTTCCTGGTCGAGCCCGAGCTCAACGGCTACGATCACGCGCATGCACGCCAGTTTCTGGCGCGCTTGCACGAGCGACTGGTCGCGCTGCCCGGCGTGACGAACGTGACCGAGGCGATGATCCCGCTGCTGGCCAACAGTAGTTGGGGCGACAACGTGTCGGTGGAGGGCTTCAAGAAAGGCCCGGACACCGATGTCAATTCGCGTCTCAACGAGATCGGGCCCGGGTACTTCAAGACGTTCGGCGTCCACCTGTTGACCGGCCGCGAATTCACGCCGTCGGACGAAGCGGGCGCGCCCAAGGTCGCGATCGTGAATCAGGCCTTTGCGAGAAAGTTTGGGTTAGGCAGCGACGCGGTGGGGAAGCGCATGTCCGTGCAGAGCGATGCGCTGGATATTGAAATCGTCGGACTGATTCCCGACGTCGCGTACCGGGACGTGAAGGCGGACGTGCCTGCCGTCTTCTTCGTGCCGGCGGCGCAGGACACGGCGTTGGGCTACGCGTACTATTACGTCCGCACGTCGCGCAGCACCGAGCAATTGGTCGGCGAGATTCCAAAGGTGGTGAGCTCGCTCGACCCGAATTTGCCGGTGGAACAGCTCAAAACGATGACGCAGCAGGTGAAGGACAACGTATTTCTCGACCGGCTGATCAGCACGTTGTCGGCGGCGTTTGCACTGTTGGCGACACTCTTGGCGGCGGTGGGACTCTACGGGGTCCTCGCGTACTCGGTTGCCCAACGGACGCGCGAGATCGGCGTGCGGATGGCGCTTGGCGCCGACGGCGGCCGCGTGCAGTTGATGGTCTTGCGCCAGGTGGCGTCCATGACGCTCATCGGCGGCCTCATCGGTCTCGTGGCGGCCTTTGCGTTAGGCAGCGCCGCCCAGTCGCTGCTGTTCGAGCTGAAAGGCCACGACCCGGCGGTGATCGTGTGTTCGGCAATGGCGCTCACGCTCGTCGCCTTCGCCTCGGGCTACATCCCCGCGCTCCGCGCGTCGCGCATCGATCCCGTCGAGGCCCTGCGATACGAGTAGCGGTGGGTCAGTCGTCGGCGGCGGGCGCGCGCACACGCGCCGGCCGCCACGAAACCTGCGTCAGGATCACCGCAACGAGCACGATACACATCCCGGCAATCACGCGCGCGTCGATCCGCTCGTGGAGCAGCATCCATCCGAGTAGCACCGCGACCACAGGATTGACGTAGGTGTAGGTGCCGACCAGGGTCGCAGACGCGTGCGCGAGCGCGTAGTTGTAGGCGCTGTAGCCCAACAACGAGCCGAACACGATCAGATACGCGAGCGCGCCGCCGCCCGAGACCGTGAGGTGGAATCGCGGCCCCTCGCCCGCCGCGAGGCCGAGCATCGTGATCACGACGCCGGCCACCACCATCTCCACCGCGGCGCCGAGGTACGTACCGACCTGCGGATGGCTGCGGCTGTAGTACACGGCGCCGGCCGCCCACAACAGCGTCCCCAGCGTGAGGATTCCCGGACCGCGCCAGTCGGCGCTCGCGAGATCCGCCGGTGTAAGGCCCACGAGTACGATCGTGCCGAACAGGCCTAACACAAGCCCGGCCACGATGCGTCGAGACAAACCGCGCGCGTGCCCGGCGGCGAACGTTTCCAACACCGCCGTCCACACCACAGCCATCACCACGAACACGCTCGCCACGCCGGCGGGCGTGAAGCGCTCGGCGACCACGACGCACGTATTGCCGGAGAGGAGCAGCAGGCCGACGATCGCCAGATCGCGCCAATCGCGCGGCCGGGCCGGCAGTCGTTGGCCCGCGGCGCGCGCTCCAATGAAGAGAATCACGCCCGCAACCAGGAACCGCACGCCGGCGAACAGAAAAGGCGGCAGCGTGCGGTCGCCGATCCGAATTGCGATGTAGGTGGAGCCCCACAGAATGCACACGACGAGGTACGCGAACAGCACTTTCCCACGCAGCACTACGGATCTCCCACGAGCATGTCTACCAGCGCAAATTCCGACAATCGTTGCCGGCCGTACTCGAACAGGTAGGCCGACACCTCGGCCACGACAAGCGCCACTCCTTCAAAATGGCAGATGGCCAGTCTTGTTCCCATTGCGCGCGATCTTCGGCGGGACACCGCCCAACTCGAGTTCGGGTTGCCGGTGGCGTACGTATACCACCCGCTCGACTATGCGTGGGCACCGCACGCCGAATACCTGCGCCGCTATGGTTCGCAGTCGCCGCGCGAGGTCATCCTCGTCGGCATGAACCCTGGGCCGTTCGGCATGGCGCAGACGGGCGTCCCATTCGGCGAGATCGCGATGGTCCGCGACTGGCTCGGCATCGAGGGTCCCGTTAGGCAGCCGGCGCGCGTCCACCCGCGGCGGCCCGTGGCCGGCTTCGCGTGCGCGCGCAGCGATGTGAGCGGCCGCCGCTTCTGGGGTTGGGCGCGCGACCGCTACGGCACGCCGGAGCGATTCTTCGCGCAGTTCTTCGTGTGGAATTACTGTCCGCTGCTATTCGTCGAAGCGACCGGACGCAATCGCACACCGGACAAGCTGCCTGCGGCCGAGCAGCGTGCGTTGTTCGCCGCGTG
>DASYXE010000564.1:0-2887 GCA_035935375.1 Gemmatimonadaceae bacterium
GTACCGTGCTCGATTCCGGATGCTTGCGACATGGCTGGTGCGTTCGGCTGTGAGCGGGGCGCGCACTGCCGGCGGCCCGTGCAGGCAATTCGACGATCGCGCCCGTTCGGCGAGCGCGGAGCTCTGGATCGCGAAGCGCAAACCCCGGCTTGCGTTAGGCGCCGCGATGCCCGGCGCGGTCATCGCCGGCGCCGCGGTCACCGCCCGGCACGATGACGAGTGAGCTCTTGCCGCCCTGCACGCCGCGAATCCGCTCCATCACCGGCGTCCCGACAGAGGCGCGACGGGCCAGCATGGCGGAGAGCGAGAACGCAAAAGGCCTGCTGATCGCGAAGGTGGCAAAGCACATCGCCAGGACCGAATGGTCCAAGGACGCACCGAAATACTGCCACGGTGCGACAGCCGGACCGGGATAATTGGACGAGAACAGCAACGCCAGCATGTAGATCAGGCCGAAACCACTGGCCGTGCGAATCAGGACGCCGAGGACCAGCGCCACGCCGATCGCCAGCTCGCCGTACGCGACCAGGAACGCGATGGCGACTTTGTGCTCCAGCACGAACCCGCGCAGCACCGGAATCATGAACGGATAGGCGGCGCCGTCGGCGAGAAAGCGGTGGATCCATCCCTCGAACCCACCGCCTAACGTGAACTGCGTTCCGACGACCTTGTACTCGCCAAACACGAGAAACAGCACGCCGATTGCAATGCGCAGCAGCGACAGGGCGCGGGTGTTCCGGTCGGCTGTGCCGGGCTGCTCGATGGTTATCGGCATGCGCGTCGGGTTGGGAGCCTCGATCACTGCGTCGATGCGAGGCCAGCGTTCCGCACGTCGAGTGCCGCCGCCGGCTGGCGGCGGC
Organism: Gemmatimonadaceae bacterium; assembly: GCA_035935375.1. GTDB lineage: Bacteria > Gemmatimonadota > Gemmatimonadetes > Gemmatimonadales > Gemmatimonadaceae > JADGGM01. The sequence goes on from DASYXE010000564.1 coordinate 861, forward strand.
GATTGCGTCACTCCTCGCGCAGCGCCCCGATCGGATCGATCCGCGTCGCCCGACGCGCCGGAACGAGCACAGCCGCGGCGGCCGCGGCCAGCAAGACGCCGATCGCCACCGCGATGGACGTGGCGTCGCTCGAGATGTCGTTGAGATGGTGCTGCAGGAGCCGCACCGCCGCAATGGACAACGGGAATCCCAGCAGGACGCCGATTGCCACCGGACGCAGCCCGTCGCGGAGCACCATCCACGCGATGGCCGACCGGTCGGCGCCTAACGCTGAACGCACGCCGATCTCGTTCGTGCGCCGGCCCACGCTGTAGCTCATCACGCCGAACAAGCCGATCGCCGCCAGCGCCAGCGCCAGGGCGCCGAGACCCGTCGCCAGCTGCGCCACGAGCCGCTCATCGCGAATGGAAAAGCGGATGAGGTGCGTGACCGACTCGAGGTCGTCGATCGCGATGGCCGGCTCGGTCGCCACGATCGCGCGCCGAACGGACTGCAGCACTCGCTCCGGATCACCGCTCGTGCGCACGAGGAGCCGCAGCTCGGTGGGCTGCGGAAATTTGGTCGTGCCGCTCCGATAGAGATACGGGAGGTAGATGCGGCGTGCGGCACCCGACGTGCCCGACGTGTCGAGCGATTGCCCGCGGACGTCCGCGATTTCGCCGACGATGTGGACGACGCTCGAATCGTCGAATCGCACGAGCTGTCCGATCGGCGTTGCGCCGTGAAAATAGAATTTCGCGAACGATTCGTTGACGAGCGCCGTTGCCGGCGGAACGCCTTCGTCTTCCGGGCCGAAATCCCGGCCGGCGATGAGATGCGCCCCGATCGTGCGGGCGTAGCCGGACCCCGCCTTGTCCGCCGCGGTCGAGCTGTCGCGCATGCTGAGCGTTAGGCCGGCGAAACCGGCGCTCGTATGCCATTCGGTGCCCGAAAAGATTCCGTTCTGCGAATACGACACGCCCGCCACGCCGGGGACCGACGACAGATGCTCTCTGAGCGCATGAACGGCGTTGGCGAGACGGTCCGACGTATACCCCGGTGTCGCAATGTCCAGATCGGCGACGATGAGATGCGAGCGATCGAAGCCCAAGGGCAGCGCTTCGGTCTTGACCAGGCTGCGGGTGAGGATCGACGCCCCGACCAACAACAGCAGGGACAGCGCGACCTGGCAGGTGATGAGCGCCGTGCCGAACCGCGCGCCGTGCGCGATCGATCGCCCCGTCGCGCGCAACACCGCCGCGAGATCGATGCGCGACGCACGCAGTGCGGGCATCAACCCGAACAGCAGCGCCGACGTCATCGACACGGCGAGCGTGAACGCAATCACATGCGTGTTCGGGCCCACCTCGAGCGAAATCGAGTCGCCGTCCGCCGCCATGAGGAGGAGCGCGCGGCTCCCCCACCAGGCGACCACCACGGCGAGCGCGCCGCTCAACACCGCGAGCACGGCGCTTTCCGTTAGGAGCTGTCGCACGACGCGCGCGTGGTCGGCACCGAGGGCCAGGCGCAGCGAAATCTCGCGGCGGCGCGCCAGCCCGCGGGCGAGCAGCACGTTCGCCACGTTCACCAACACGATGCAGAGCAGCACCGCGACGCCGAGCATGAGCGTGATGAGCGGGGCGCGAAACGTCTCGCGAAGTCCGGACAGTCCGCGCGCGCCAGGCGCAAAGTCGATCGTGAAGCCGCGATCCTTGATCTCCGCCAATTCGTCGGGCGTTGCGGAGGCGAGGATCGACGACCGGACGAGGGGCGTCGTTCGCGCGCGCACCTGCTCGAGCGTGAGGCCGGGCTTGGCTCGTCCGATGAGAAGGAGCCACATCGCGCGCCGGTCGCGCAGCGTCGGCAGGTTCGGATGCAACCGATCGTTCAGGCCGACCGGCAGATAGATGTCGGTCGATTGCCCAACGACGTCGCCGGTGAAGCCGCGCGCCGCGACGCCCGTTACCGTTAGGCGAAGACCGTCGACGAGGATGTCGCGTCCGGCGATCGCCGGATCGCGGGCGAACCGGCGGACCCAATAGTCGTAA
>DASYXE010000565.1:0-2847 GCA_035935375.1 Gemmatimonadaceae bacterium
GCGATCTCGCAGATGATCGCCGAGCGGTCGGGGCAGCCGTTCTCGCTGTTGGTGCTCGATGAAATTTTCGGCTCGCTGGACGACGCGCACCGCGCGAGTGTGTTGGAGCTGCTGCGCGGATTGCACGACCGGTTCGAGCAGGTGATTCTCATCACGCACATCGAGTCGGTGCGCGACATGCTCGACCAGGTGGTGACCGTGCGGTACGACGCGGCGACGGGCGCGTCGCTCGCGAAGCGCGATGATCGGCAGGCGCTCGAGTTAGGCGATCTCAAGGCGCCGGAGCTCGCGGGCGCCGGAGCGGCGGACTGATGGCCGTCGCGCGGTCGTGGCGCACGGGCCACCATCCCGACGGCCCGCAGCGGGCGCGGGTAGAGGACATCCCGGCGCTCAATCAGGTCTTCAGCGACAGCTTCACGGAGCGTTATCGCCGCGACGGCATGGTGGGCGTGCGCGTGCCGTACCTGAATCCGCTCATCTGGCGCTACGCGATCGAGGATGCCGGCGCCGGCGCGTTGTTGTGGCGCGACGAGCGGGGCGAGATCGTGGCGTTCAACGTGGTGCACTGCTCGGGCAGCGAAGGCTGGATGGGGCCGCTGGCCGTTCGGCCGGAGAGCCAGGCGGGCGGGGTGGGGAAGGAGATCGTGCGGTCGGGCATCGCGTGGCTGGAACGGGCGCGCGCGTCGACGATCGGGCTCGAGACGATGCCGCGCACCATGGACAACATCGGCTTCTACTCGTCGCTCGGCTTCGTGCCCGGCCGGTTGACGATCACGATCACGCTCGATGGCGCGCACGCCGAGCACGGGCCGGCGCTGTTAGGCAGGCTGAGCACGCGGGACCAGCACGATGCGTTGGGCGAGTGCCGCGCGGTGGTCGATGGGCTGTTGCCCGGCTACGATTTCACGCGCGAGCTGGTGCTCACGGAGGAGCTGGGGCTGGGCGACACGGTGCTGTTTCGCGGCGGGAGCCGGCTGACCGGCTTCGCGTTGTGCCACACGGCTCCGTTAGTCGAAGGCCGGTCGCGCGAGGAGACGCGCGTGCTCAAGCTGGTGCTGGCGCCGGGCGCGGACCTGGGCGCGGCGGTGATCGCGCTGGCCGACTACGCGCGGCGGAGCGGCACGCGGCGGGTGGCGTTCCGGTCGCAGACGGATTACCTGCACGCGTACCGCACGCTCATTGCGTTAGGCGGCCGCGTGCGGTGGACGGATCTCCGGATGACGCTGGCCGAGCACCCGGAGCCGGTGGCGGCGGAGGGCGTGGTGTGGAGTAACTGGGAGATCTGAGCGCCATCCAACGATTCGCCTTCTCTCGCGGCTAAGGAGCGTTGGGTTGAGAGCGAACAGCGCTTCGTACCATAGTGATGGCGTGTGCCACGAGGCCAGGGCGATCGATGTGGATCAAATGCCCGCTCGAGTCGGCGACAATCTGCGTGCTGTTCGACGACAACGCGAGCAAGCGCCGTTGAAGTGCTTGATACCCGGAATCCGGAATCGGGAGGCTGATCACGACCAACGGCGTGCGGCCTAACGGACGGGCGCGGCTCGCGGCATCGGAATCGACGGCCTGCATGCATGCATCGAACATCGCGCGTTGCGCCCGAGGCGACGTCGATGTCGGAAGCTTGTCCGCCCATTCGTGGAGTGCACGGTCGCGCGCCGGCAGGCCGCGATAGGGCGAGTCGGCTGCCGCCGGAGATCCGGACGCTGGCGGCGATAACTTCACACCCGGTGGAAGCGTCACTCCACGGCCGAGTGCGACCCCCGGCGGGAGCACGGCGGCACTACCTCGTCCGACAGGCGGAGCGTCCATTCGAATGATGGCCGCGTGATCGACGATCACCATGCCGACCACCTGTTGTGGAAATCGAGTTGCATACAGCCGGGCGAAGACGGCGCCAATTGACTGTCCCACGAGAATCAGATGGTCATCGATGCCTGCCGCCTGCAGGAGCCGATGTAACTCGGCGACATGCGAATCACACGTCGCCGGCGTTGGCGCGGCGTCGCTCCACGCGCTGTTACTCGGGTCATAACTGCAAACCCGCCCGTCATTCGAGGCCGCAGACTGCACCAGATCCCAGTCGAACGAGTAGCCGGCACCGGCGATCACGGTGGTTGGCGATCCGCTCCCGGTGCAATAGAGGTGAACGCGATGTCCGCCGACATCAACGAGACGTCCAAGTGGCGGCGGGGAGGAGACTTTCGCCTGCGCAACTGCCGCGACCGCACCGAGGTGGAGCAGGCAGAGGGCCCAACGGAAGGAACGTACTCGCGCGTGCCGAAGACCCACGAGTCGGTCGATCCCGGCCAAGAACCAGTCGAGGAACCCGAGCATGAAGCCCCGCGTGAACCCGCGGTTACGAGGCAAGGCTGACAGCGTTCGCCGTACCCGCCGCCCCGTTACCTAGGACACATAGGTATATACCTTGGTGTCCTAGGTAACGCAAGGCCCCGATGCGTTCGAACGCCCGGGCCGATGACCTCCAGTCGTTAGGCATCCGGCCTCCGCCTAACCGACTGTCGGCCCGGACGGGCACTGGCGAGCTCGACGGCGAATGAAGCGATCGCTGCCGTCCCCAGCCGTTCCATGAGAGCGGATGCGCGTGCCGCGCGTCACACGGGATGGCACGTCACCCCGCCCACGCTTCGATGCTGAGGGACCCCGGCCATGCGAACCGCCACAACCAGCCGTCTCGCCTGCTCCATCGGCGCGGCCACACTCGCCGCGCTCGCCGCGTGTAACGGCGACAACCCAACCGAACCGCGCGTCGTCATGCCGACGCTCGCGCCGCCCACCGCGCTCGCCGGTGGCTCGATCACCGCCACCTACTGCGCCAGCAACGCG
>DASYXE010000566.1:0-1771 GCA_035935375.1 Gemmatimonadaceae bacterium
CCGCCCACCAATCCGAATCCGATTTGCGTCGCGCCCTGCGCGTCGCGTACAGCACCGGCGCTCATCACCAGCAGTCCAACCCATCCCGCCACCGTCGGCCAGGTTCGCATCGTCGCGCACTCCATGCAAGGGAGGGCCCTGTTCGTTAGACATGCGGGCGCACGCACCCGTCACCGGCGCGCGCGAGCGGCGCGCCAGGAATAGTGCCGTCTCACTTGTCGGTGCACAAACGGCGAGCTGGAGCGTGCGTGCCTTACGCCGCGGCGTCGATGACCTCGGCGACCAACGTCCGCGACACGCACACCTCGCGACACGCCGACCGCCGAGCGCAGCTCGCGCAGTCTCGACGCAGCTTCTCGGGGTACCGCGTGCGATCGTTCACGCCGTAGCCGACCGCTTCGAAGAACCCGGGCGTGAGCGTGAGCGCGAAGACTTCCTCGACGCCGCGAACCATGGCCAAGCGTTCCACCGCCGCGACGATGGTACGACCAACGCCGTGTCCGTGTGCCTCGGGCGACACCGCCACGGACGCCACCTCGGCTAACGACGGGGAATACTGCTTGAGCGCCCCGCAGGCGACGACGCGCCCATGGCAGTCCGCGGCCACGACGAAGTCATCCAACGCCAGCGCGATCGACTCGGCGCTCCGCGGCAGCATCACGGCCTGCGCCGCAAATCCGTTGACCAACGCCGCAATGCCGGGCACGTCCAACGCGCGCGCCGCTCGAACCGGGAACACGTCGCTCACCGCAGCGCCGCCTCGAGCCGCATCAATCCCTCGGCCAGCTCGGCGCGCGTCGCGACCAACGGCGGCAGCAGCCGCACCGTGAAGTCCCCCGCCGAGCAGACGAGCAGGCCGGCCTCGAGACACGCGGCCACCGTCTCGGCCGCCGGCTGCATCACGTCGATCCCCCACATGAACCCGGTGCCGCGCACCGCGCGCACGCGGCCCGATCGCGCCGCCATCGCCCCCAGCTGCTCGCCTAACCACGCGCCGGTGTCGGCGACGTGCGCCAGCAGCGCCGGATCGCCTAACCGCTCGAGCACGTGGAGCGCCACCGATGCCACGAACGGACCGCCGCCGAACGTCGTCCCGTGGTCGCCGGGCCGGATCGCACCGGCGATGGCCGAGGTCAGGAGCACGGCGCCCATCGGCAGACCGCCCGCGAGCGGCTTGGCCAGCGTGACCAAGTCGGGCACGATGCCGGCCCGCTGGTACGCGAACAGCCAGCCCGTACGGCCTAACCCGCACTGAATCTCGTCGCAGATGAGCGCAACCTGACGCGCACGCGTGAGCTCGCGCACCTCCCGCAGGTAGCCGGCGTCGAGCACGCGCACACCGCCCTCGCCTTGCACGACCTCGATCACCAGCGCCGCGACTCGCTCGCCGTCCAGGACGAGCTCGAGGGTCTTGAGATCGCGCTCCACGACGGACACCCCCCCGGCCAACGGACGGAACGGCGCGCGATACTTGGGCCGGTCCGTCGCCGCGAGCGTCGCGAACAGCCGGCCATGGAACGCGCCGCGCACAGCCAGGATCTCGTGCTTCGCCGCGCCGCCCACGTCGCGCGCCCACCGGCGTGCAAACTTGAACGCGCCCTCGTTGGCCTCCGCGCCGGAATTGCAGAAAAACGCGCGATCGAGGGACGACACCCGCGCGAGCTCCGCCGCCAACCGCGCCGCCGGCCGCGTGTGATACAGGTTCGACGTGTGCAGCAGGCCGGTCGCCGCCGCGTCGCGCATCGCCTGCGCGATGCCGTCGTCGCCGTAG
>DASYXE010000567.1:0-4333 GCA_035935375.1 Gemmatimonadaceae bacterium
GGCAGATCGAAATCACGGTGCGCGGCGAGCCGCGCGTGCTGCGTGCTGGAAGGCGTTAGGCAAGCGGACCAAACCGGACAGGTACGGGCAAGGCAGGAGCTTTTCCATCGCCCCGAGCCGCTACGAACGGTGTCCGTCCAAACTGATGTGCACCACCGACTCGGTTGACGCGATGGTATAACGGGCTGTCATCGTGCCGACAAGCTGCCCATCGCGCAGGCGCGATACACTGTGAATGGTGACCATCGCACCCTTGCGCGCCGTGCTGGCGTACGGTCCGGCATCCATGATGACGCTGTCGGCGTCCACGTGCACGCGCAGCGCAATCGGCGTCGCGTGGTTCGGATACAGAATCGACCAACCAGCGCTATCCGCGGTCGCCGTCATCGTATATGTCACCAACACCGAGTCGTTCGCCGCGTTGGTCGCGGTCATCGTCCACGTGCCCGCGAGATCGGCGAGACGGAGCTGACGCCCGGTCGATGCGGGCGCTGGAGTCCGTGCATCAGCGGCGGCGGTCGTATCGGGCGTCCCGGCGGCGCCGCCCGGTTTGTTGCAGCCGCCGAGGGCGAGTGCGCACATCGTTAGGCATGTCCAGCGCATGGCGGGCTCCGGTAGGCGAGGGGCGCATCGATCGGTGCGGCGGGTCGGCTACGGGAGGAAATGTACGACGCGGTGCTCGTGCGTGCTCACCCCGCGTCGTGCATGGCGGCCACCGGTTCGACGCGTGTCGCCCGGCGCGCCGGCAGGTAACTGGCGAGGAGCGCGACCACCGCGAACACGATGGGCACCGCGGCGAACGTGACCGGATCCATCGCCGAGACGCCATACAGCCATCGATGCAGCGGGCGTACGGCGACGATCGCACACACGAGCCCCGCGAGTGTCCCGACTGCCGCGAGCCGCAGCGCGCGGCCGACGACGAGCTTCACCACCCTGCCCTGGGTCGCGCCCAGCGCCATGCGGAGGCCCATCTCCTGCCGGCGCTCGTTCACCACGGACGACATGACACCGAAGATGCCCACGGCGCCGAGGGCGAGCGCGACTAACGCAAATACCGTGATGAGCGCGGCCGCGAAGCGCGCGCCGACGACCGAGCCGGAGACGACGTCGTCCATCGTTCTGACATCGCTCACGGGCACGCCGCGGTCGATGTCGTGCACGATGCGCCGGATGCCGAAACCTGCGCCCACCGGATCGCCCGTGGTGCGCACGACAAGCCACAGCTCGGAGCCCACCATGCGGGTGCGCTGCGCCCACGGCATGTACATCGTCGCCGTCGAGGTATCGCGCAGGCTGTCCTGCTTCGTATCCGGCACGACGCCGACGATCGTGATCCAGGGGCTGTCGAACGGGTAGCCGATGCGCTGACCGATCGCGTCTTCCCGCGGCCAGAACCGCTTCGCGACGCTTTGACTAACGACGGCCACCGGCGGCTGGCCGGCACGATCGTCATCGGTGAACGACCGGCCGCGCAGCATCGGGATGCCCATGGCGGCGAAGTAGCCGGGCGTTACCGTTTGGAAGTGATCGACCATCGGCAGCGTATGCTTGACGTCCTCGGATTGTCCCTGCACGCGGATCGCTTGGGCCCACACCGGAGCGGCCAGCGAGAGCTGATCGACTAACGCGGCGCTTCTCACGCCAGGCATGGCGCGGGTGCGCTCGAGGATATCGGCGTAGAACGCCGCCAGCCGATCACTACCCGGCGCGTACGTGGCCTCGGGCACCGAAATGCGCGCCGCGATCACGTGGGACGGATCGAAACCGGGCGCGATCGCGCGCAGCGCCGCGAAGCTCCTGACGAGGAGCAGCGATCCGACCACGAGCATCACCGCAAGTGCGATCTCGGCACCGACCAGCCACGCCGACGCGCGCGCATGCGAGAGCGATGCCGTCGTTCGGCGGCCGAGCATCGAGCCCGAGGCCCACGCGGCGGCCGACGTGGCGCGGATCGCCGGAACGATGCTGAACACGACGCCTGTGGCAACCGACATCATGAGCGCGAAGACGAGCGCCGCACTGTTCACGGTGATCTCGTCCGCGCGCGGCAGGCCCGTCGGCACGGCGCCGACCAGGGCGCGCACCGTTAGGACCGCGAGCCCGACACCCGCCGCGGCGCCGATGACCGACAGGAGCAGGCCTTCCGTCACGAGCTGGCGCATGAGACGGCCGCGGCCGCCGCCCAACGCAGCGCGCACCGCCAATTCACGCTCGCGCGCCGTCGCGCGAGCGAGGAGCAGGTTGGCGACGTTGACGCAGGCGATGAGCAGCACGAGGAGCGTCGCGCCGAAGAGCATCCACAGGAGCGCCGCGCTCGCGCCGACGACGTCGGCCTTGAGCGGCGTGACCGTCGCGTCGCGGCGATAGTCCGGACCCGGGTCCCAGATCGGGTTGGCCGTCCGCAGCGATGGCCACACCGCGCGCAGCTCGCGGCGCGCCCCATCGAGTGTCGCGTGAGGCGCGAGACGGCCGACGAACTGCTTGCCGCCCACGCCCCACATGAGGCCGGTGTTCCGTGGGTCGATCACGTACGGCCGCCAGTACTGGACCGTCGTGTTCGGATACCGGAACGACGGCGGCATCACGCCGACGATGGTGTACGGCAGGCCATCGAGCGTCAGCGTGCGACCGACGACGTCGCGCGCACCGCCGAACTCGCCCCGCCAGGTGACGTAGCTCAGCAGCAGCACGTGGTTGTTGCCGACGAGGCCATCGTTAGGCGCAAAGCCGCGGCCGAGCATCGGCGCGGCGCCCAGCATCGGCATGAGGTTCGGCGTGACGGCGACGCCTGTCAGACGGAGAGCGTCGCGTCCGTCGTCCACGGGATCGGTGGTCGGGTCCCATTCGGCGAGATCGGTGACCGTGCGCAGCCGCTCCTCGAGGGCGAGGTACTCGCCGGACGATCCCTGGCCAAGCGTGACGAGGCGCTCCGGGTGCGCGTACGGCAGGGGCTGTAACACCACCGCATTGAGCACCGAGAAGATCGCCGTGTTCGCCCCGATCCCGAGCGCGAGCGTGAGCACGGCCGCGATGGCGAAGCCCGGCGTGCGGCGCAGCGCGCGCCAGCCGAAGTGGAGGTCTTGCACGAGGTCCGCGACGTACTCGGCGCGTCGTTCCGTCGCCTGCTCGCGCTCGTCGTGCCTAACGAGAGACGAGCGCACCGTGTCGACGTCGCCGAAACGTTCGATGGCTTCTCGGCGGGCGTCGTCGGGCGCGAGACCGAGTGCGATGTTGCGCTCGATGCGCGACTGGAGGTGGAATGCCAGCTCGTCCTCGACGTCCGCCGGGACGTTCGGGCGAACGAAGCCGAGGTAGCGCCGCCAGCGCGGCGCGCGATCGCCAGTCATGCGATGGATGGCTCGGCGCGCAACACCCGAGCGACGGCCTGCGAATACTCGAGCCAGATCGACGCTTCGGCGCGCAGCAACGCCCGACCCGCACGCGTGATGCTATAGTAGCGCGCGCGGCGATTGTTCTCGGAGAGGCCCCACTCGGACGTGACGAGTCCACGGTCTTGTAGGCGCCGCAGCGCGGGGTAGAGCGACCCTTCCTCGATGCGCAACACGTCGTCAGTGGTATCTTCGATCCAGCGCGAGATGCCGTAGCCGTGCGCCCGTCCTGACAGGAGCGACTTGAGGATCAGGATGCGGAGGGTGCCCTGGAGCAGGTCACCGGGATCGCGGAAGGTCGGCATGTCTCGTCGTCCCCTGTCAAGCATAGGGGAACGATGCGGCCGGCCTCTTCCCTTGTCAAGCCTATGGGCCGCGCGTGTCGGCCGCTGGTTGACGTGCGCCGCCAGCCGGTCGTCTCTCTCGAGTCCCCCAGTGTTCGCCGCCGACTCGCCACCAGGAGCTGCCCGCCATGACATTCGTGTTCAGGTTCTGGGTCGTCGTCGTGCTCGTCATTCTCGGCTCACTCGTGTTCTCCACCGTGATTCAACTGCGCGGCCAGCGCGTCGCGATGAAGCATCAGGCAGAGGTGCGGAAGAAGCTCGATGAACAGACGGTCGAAATGGCGGCGAACCGCGAGCGGGTCGAGCGGCGCACCCAGGAGCTGCGCGAGACGCAGCACGCCTCGCTCGAGCTCAAGCGCAAGGAGATGGCGCTCCGTGAGGAGCAAGCGGCGTCACTCAAGCAACTCGTCGCAATGCACGAGCAACTCCTTGCTGCCCTGCGCGGACAGCGGCCGTCCTAACGCTGGATGACAGGCATGCCGCAGGGCGAGCGGCCGGCCATCTGCGCCATTTGCGGGAAGCGTGTAGCCGAGGTCGATCTTGTGCCCGAGATGGCGCGCCTGCCCGAGTCGGCGCGGCTGCCGATTCATATGGCTT
>DASYXE010000568.1:0-5416 GCA_035935375.1 Gemmatimonadaceae bacterium
GCTGTCGTGGGACGAGCTCGAGCGGCGCTTTGGCCGACGTTAGGCTTCGGGTGGTCACCGGTCCAACGGGCGCCGGCAAGAGCGCGCTCGTGCTGGCGCTCGCGCGGCGTGTCCCGTTAGGCATCGTGAGCGCGGACTCGCGCCAGATCTATCGTGGCTTCGACATCGGCACCGCCAAGCCGACCGCCGCCCAGCGCGCGTGCGTCCCGCACGCCGGCCTCGACATCGCCGAGCCCGACACGCGGTACTCGGCCGCTGCGTGGGCCGCCGCCGCCGAGGGCTGGATGGACGACCTGCGCCGCTCGGGACGGGAGCCGGTGATCGTGGGCGGCACCGGCTTCTACATCCGCGCGCTCACCACGCCGCTCTTCGTCGAGCCCCAGCTCGATCCCAGACGGCGACGCGCCATCGCCCTCCACCTCCGCTCGCTCACGCTCGCCCAACTGCAACAGTGGTGTCACGCGCTCGACCCCGAGCGTGCCGGACTCGGCCGTGCCCAACTCGAGCGCGCGATCGAGGTCGCGCTGCTCACCGGCGTTCCGCTCTCGCGGTGGCACCGCGTCGCACCGGGAGCGGAGCCTCGACGCGCTCGATATCTTGTAGTCGATCCCGGTCCCGACCTGGGTCAACGGCTCGCGGCGCGATTGGATGACATGCTCGATGCCGGTTGGATCGACGAAGCGCGCGCGCTGGACGCACGCATTCCAGCAACGGCGCCGGCGTGGAACGCAACCGGGTACGCAACCGTTCGTTCGCTGTCGCGCGGCGAGATCAGCCGATCGGAGGCGCGCGAGCAGATCCTGATCGCGACGCGCCAATACGCGAAGCGCCAGCGGACGTGGATGCGCAACCAGCTGTCGCAGGCCGACGTGACGCGTATCGATCCGCGCGAGCCCGGTGCGCTCGATCGCGCGCTCGAGTGGTGGAACGAGACACGTGAGGGGACGGGATGAAGATCGGCATCACCTGTTATCCGACCTACGGGGGATCGGGCGCCGTCGCTACCGATCTCGGCATCGCACTCGCCGAACGCGGGCACGAGGTGCACTTCATCACGTACCAGCATCCCTTTCGCCTGCCGGCGTTTCTGCCGCGCATCTTTTTTCACGAAGTGGACGTGGTCCGCTATCCGTTGTTCGAATATCCGCCGTACGATCTCGCGCTCGCCGTGCGCATGCACGAAGTGGTGCGCGAACACCGGCTCGACATCCTCCACGCGCACTACGCCATCCCGCACGCGACGAGCGCGTGGATCGCCAAGGAGATGTTGGAGAACGACGACGTCGACGTCCGCATCATCACCACGCTGCACGGCACCGACATCACGCTCGTGGGACAGGATCCATCGTTCCAAACGCTCACCAAGTTTTCCATCGAGCGCTCCGACGGCCTGACGGCAGTGTCGCAGTTCCTCAAGCGCGAGACCTACACCGCGTTCGGGTGCACCGGCTGCGCCGTGGAGGTGATCCACAACTTCGTGGATCCGGCGCTCTACGACCGCAGCGCGCACAGTCCGCTGTTGCGCGAACAGTTAGGCAGCAACGGCGACCGCGCGGTGGTCATGCACGTGTCGAACTTCCGGCCGGTGAAGCGGGTGCGCGACATCGTGCGCATCTTCGCCAAGGTGCGGACCGAACGGCCCGCCGTGCTCGTCATGGTAGGCGATGGACCCGAGCGGACGTCGGCCGAACAGGAAGCGCGGGAGTTGGGCGTCCAGGACGACACGTATTTCCTGGGGAAGATCGACGTCGTGGCGCCGCTGCTCGCGAGCGCCGACCTGTTCCTGCTGCCGAGCCAGAGCGAGTCGTTCGGCCTGAGCGCGCTCGAAGCGCTCGCGTGCGGCGTGCCGGTTGTAGCGTCGCGGGTCGGCGGGCTCCCCGAGGTCGTGAACGATGGTGTCACCGGCGTGTTGCGCGACGTCGGCGACGTGGATGGCATGGCTGCCGCTTCGATCGACATCCTGGGCGACCGTGCACGGTGGGAGCGCATGAGTGCCGCTGCGGCTGCCGATGCGCGCCGCCGCTTCTCGCGCGACGAGATGGTTTCCCGCTACGAAGCGTTCTATGAACGCACCATCGGTTGACGCGCTGCTGCGACTGGCGCGCTGGCCTAACGTCGTGCTCGCGGCGTTGGGCGTCGCGTTCGGCGCCTGGTGGGTCGGCTGGGGACCGGTCGGCGCCATCGCGCTCGCCGCGGCCGGCGCCGCGTGCCTCACCGTGACCGCCAACGTGTGGAACGATCTCGCCGACATCGAGATCGACCGCCTCGCGCACCCCGAACGTCCGCTCCCGTCGGGACTCGTGACTCCGCGCGCTGCGCGGCAGATCGCCGCGATATCCGGCGTGGTCGGCGTCGCCCTCGAAGCGGCTCTGTCGCCGGCGCTCGGCGCGCTGAGCGTGATGGTGGTCGCGCTCATGTTCGCGTACAGCCCGTGGATCAAGCGCACCGGCTTGTTGGGCAACATCGTCGTTGCGGTCCTCGCGTCGCTGCCGTTCCTCTACGGCGCGTGGGTGGTGGGTCGGCCGCGCGCGGCGATCGTGCTCGTGATGATCGCCGTGCCGTTGCACCTCGCACGCGAGGTCGCGAAAGATCTCGAGGACGCGCCGGCGGATGCCGGATCGCGACGCACGCTGCCGGTGAGCGCCGGTGCGTCGGTGGCGATCGCCGTGCTGTCGGTGGCATCGCTCGCGTTTCTGCTGTTGTTGGTGCCGTTCGCCAGGGCCCGTCCGCAGTTCGCCGCCGCCGCGGTGCCTGCGGCGGCGCTCGTCCTCTACGCGGTGGGTATCGCCGTTCGTGGCCACCGCGGGAGCCCGCTCGTCTTCAAGCTCGCCATGGTGTGCGCCATGGCCGCATTCCTAACGGCCCGCCCCTGACGTTCTCCTCCCGCGCTCGACCCTCATGACGCTCTTCCAAGCGATCGTCCTCGGCATCATCCAAGGCTTGTCGGAATTTCTCCCCATCAGCAGCTCGGCTCACCTCGCGCTCACGCCGTGGTTGTTGCACTGGCCGGAGCCGGGTCTGTCGTTCGATGTGGCGCTGCACACCGGTACCCTGGTTGCCGTCCTCGCGTACTTTCGCGCGGAGTGGATCCGCCTCATCCGTGCCGCGTGGGAGATCGTCACGACGCGCAAAGTTGCAACCGAGTCGCAGAAACGCGTGGTGCTACTCTTGATCGCCACGATTCCGGGCGGCATCGCGGGCTTGTTGCTCGACAAGTACGCCGAGACCACGTTCCGCGCGCCTGCATTGATCGCGTGGGCGATGATCATCCTTGGCATCCTGCTCTGGCTTGCCGATCGCGGAGCGCGCGAGGTGCGCACCCTGTCGGACATGAAGCCGGGCGACGCGCTGTTCATCGGCATTGCGCAGATCTTCGCGCTCATCCCCGGCGTGTCGCGTTCCGGCTCGACGATCACCGCTGGTCTGGCCGACCGCTTCGATCGTGAGAGCGCTGCGGTATTCAGCTTTCTCATGAGCATGCCCATCATCGCGGCGGCCGCCGTCCTCAAGGTTCCGCATGTGCTGCACGAACAGGGACTCAGTGCGGCGCTCGTTGCGGGTGTGCTCGCGTCGGCTATCAGCGGCTGGCTCGCGATCGCGGCGCTCTTGCGCTACGTCACGCGTCGCAGCTACGGCGTGTTCGCGCTCTATCGTGTGCTCGCCGGCGTGGCCGTCCTCGTCATCGTGCACTATCGTGCCTGATGCGACCTACGACGGCTGCGGCGCCGACGAGCTTCGGGCACTGCTCGATCTGCCGCGCGTCGAGGTGTACGACAGTGTGACGTCGACGTTGGATGTGGCGCACGTGTTGGGCGAAGGCGGCGCGCCGGCCGGCTCGCTCGTGTTGGCCGAGCGGCAAACGGTGGGGCGCGGGCGGGAAGGGCGGCGTTGGACCTCGATCGCCGGGAGCGGCATCTGGCTGACGATGCTCGAGCGGCCGAGCGACCCGATGGCCGCCGAGGTGCTGGCGATTCGGTTAGGCATTGGCGCCGCGCGGGCGCTCGATCGATTCGCGGAGTCGCCGGTGCGGCTCAAGTGGCCCAACGATCTGTTCGTCGGCTCCGGGAAGGTGTGCGGCATTCTGGTCGAGTCGCGGTGGCGCGACCAGCGCATCGAGTGGGTGGCCGTGGGCGTCGGCATCAACGTGCGGTTGCCGCCCGACGTGGCGAACGCGACGGCGCTGCGAGCGGGCGCGTCGCGCGTGCCGGTGCTGGAGGCAGTCGTGCCGGCCATCCGCGCGGCGGCGGCGGCGCGCGGTGCGCTCACGCCCAACGAGCTGGCGGCCTATGCGGCGCGCGACATGGCGCGCGGCCGCGCGTGCCGATTGCCGGCGCCCGGCGTGGTGCAGGGCATCGATGAACGCGGATCGCTGCTCGTCGGCACGGCGGTCGGCGATGTGACGTGCCGCTCCGGTTCTCTCGTGTTCGAGGAGGACGCGTGATACTCGTGTTCGACGTCGGCAACACCGAGACCACCATCGGCCTGTTCGACGGCCGCACGCTCGCCGCGCACTGGCGCGTGATGACCGACGCGTCGCGGACGCCGGACGAGATCGGCCTCGAGCTGTCGGGCCTCCTGCGGTCGCGCGACGTGTCTCCGTCGCGCGTGACCGGCTGCGCGATCGGCTCGGTGGTGCCGCCGGTCACGGGTCCGCTGGCCGAGGCGTGCCTAACGTGGTTAGGCTGCAGGGCGGTGGTGGTGGACGGCCGGTCGCCGCTCCCCATCGCGTTGGATGTCGACGAGCCCCTTACCGTCGGCGCCGACCGCATCATCAATACGCTGGCCGCGAGCCGCATCCACCACGCCGACACCATCGTCGTCGACCTGGGCACCGCCACGACGTACGACTGCATCACCGCCGACGGCGTGTTCCTGGGCGGCGTGATCGCGCCCGGTGTGCGCACGTCGTTGGACACGCTGATTCGCCGGACGTCCAAGCTGCCCGCCACGGAGCTCGAAGCGCCCGCGCGCGCGATCGGCAAGCGCACCGAGGACTGCATCCGCGCGGGTGTGATGTTCGGTTCGGTCGACGCGATCGATGGCATCGTGCGCCGCATCAAAGCCGAGTGGCCGTCGCCGAGGGAGCCGATGGTGATCGCGACCGGCGGGCTGGCCGAGCTGGTCGCGCCGCTGTGCACGGAGGTCGACCTGGTCGAGCCCTATCTGACGCTCGAGGGCCTGCGCCTCGCGCACGAGCTGCTTGCGACGCGCGCCGCGGACTGACTGCGACGAGGGAAGCGCTTGCTGTCGCTCGCTGGGGGAAGCGCTGTCGCTGCGGGAATGAGGGAAGCGGCGGGCTACGCCGCCTGAGGCTGAGGAAGGACATCAACCTCCGCGCATCGAGAGCGCCGTTAGGCCCACGCGAATGTGACCGCAGGCCCGGAGACATCGATGTTGCTCCTCACCCTCAGGTGGC
>DASYXE010000569.1:0-5035 GCA_035935375.1 Gemmatimonadaceae bacterium
TGTAGCTCCCGGAGATACCGCACGAGCGCGCCGGCCGCACCCACCGCCGCGGCGTCGTCGTGGCCGATGCCGAAGCCCTCGAGCGAGGCGACACCGTACTGCCGTGCCAGATCGCCGGCCGCCAGCGACGGATCGAACTCCCACGCGTCGCGCTCGGTGACCAACGCATCCTCGTCGCGGGAGGACGCGGCACGGAACGCACCCGCCGGTGACCCGCGGGGCACCAGAATCTCGCTCGGCGCGAGGCGCGCGAGCACCGCCGGCGCGTCGGCGGCCGTCGATCGAATGAGGCGCAGCTCGCCCGTGGACAAATCGGCGGCCGCGATGCCGATGGCCGACGTGTCGTCGCACACCGCGCAGAGATAGTTGTTGAGCGAGCCGTCGAGCAGGTCGTCGGAGAACGCCGCGCCGGGTGTGATGGTCTCCACCACTTCCCGGCGCACGATGCCCTTGGCGAGCTTCGGATCTTCCACCTGCTCGCAGATGGCGACGCGGTGGCCTTGCTCGACCAACCGGCGCAGGTACTCGTTCAGGGCTTTGACGGGCACGCCGGCGAGCGGCACCTCCGCCGCGCCACCGTTGTTCCGGCTCGTCAGCGTTAGGCCCAACGCGCGCGAGCCGAGCTCGGCGTCTTCGTAGAACATCTCGTAGAAGTCGCCCATCCGAAAGAGCAGGATCGCGTCTTGGTGGCGCGCCTTGATCTCCCGGTACTGCTGCATCAACGGCGTGGCCGTCTCGCGGCTCACGGCGTCTCCGCGCTCGTCACGTAGGCGGTCAACCTCTTCGCGCGCATCGCCCGCGCCGCGGCGTCGGCATCGGCGCGCGTCGCATAGCGACCCACGCGCACGCGGAACGGTTTCGCGGTGCCCACCACGCGTGCCGGATATCCGCGCGCCACGAGCACGTCGCGCAAGCCGTTCGCCGATGCGAGCGCCGAGAACGCAGCCACCTGAACCGTGTACCGGCCGTGCTCGGACGCGCCGCTGGTCGCCTTCGGCGCGGCGGGCGCGCTCGGCGGCGAGGCCGCCGCGCGGCTCGGTGCCTGCGCCGTCGTGGCGCTCGCGCTCGTGTCCACACCCTGGCAGCGCTGCTGGAGATAGCCGATCTGATTCGCCAGCTCCACCTCGCTCGCCGGCGTTAGGCGGGACGCGTCGGCCAACCGCGCGCATCCCGTGGGCAGGTTGCCCTCGTCGAGCAGCGTGCGCGCGACCCAGAACGCCGCGCGCGGGCGATTCGGACTGTCCGGATGCTCCACCACGATGCGCTGCAGGTGCGCCACCGCCTGATCGCGATCGCCGCGCGCGAGCTCGAGCTGCGCGAGCCGCATCAACGCATCGGCGCTGCGCGCCGACGCGGGATACGTCACGATGATCGTCCGCAGGTCGCGCTCGGCGTCGGCGGCGGTCGCGGCGACCACCGCGCGCCAGTACAATGCGTCGACGTACTCCGCCGACCCGGGCGGCGCCGAGTCGAGTTTCTGCCCGACTAACGCACGGGCCGAATCGCCCCGCCCTTCGGCCGCCAGCCGCTGGGCTGCACGAAAAATCGTGTCGCCGCCGGTGGAATCGGTGCGCGTGCCGGCCGGGCGCACGGAGTCCGCGTGGACGGAGTCCACCCGAGCGGCGGCGACCGGCGCCGTGTCCGCGTGCGCAGAGTCCGCATGCACCGTATCGCTCGTCTGTCCCCATGCGAGCGCCGGCACGAACAGCATCACACCCACAACACAGCGTATCGTCATGACGGGTGGTGGTTAGGCGTCAGGCGACGGCGCGCCGCACCGGCTCATCGCCGGCGGCGCACATCGACAACACGAGTCGCGCCAGAATCTCTTCATCGGACGACACCCGCGTCTCTTTCAACGCGATGTCGGCTGCCAGGAGCGCCTCCAGGGCGCGGTCGAGCGCCGCGTCGTCCCAGGCATCGATGGCCTGCGCCCACGACTTCACAGCCTCGCCCCATGGACGACCGGTGTACGCGCCACCCGCACCCTTGAGCAGCTCGTAGTACTCGCCCTGGAGGCGACCGACCGACATTCCACGCGCGCGCATCGCACGCCCCCACGCCAGCGCCTGCGTCTGCGTCGTCAGCGCCATCACGATCGGGACAGCCGAGATCTTCGGCTGGTCGAGCACGTGCGCCAGCAGCGCCAGCGCACGCGGCGCGTCCTTTCGCGCCACGAGGTCGAGGAAGTCGCCTAACGTCTCGCCGCGACGCACCCCGACGACCGCCGACACCGCCTGCTCATCGATCACGCCGCCGCTGGTGTAGCTCGCGAGCTTGTCCAACTCGCCCGCCAGCGCAGCCAGATCGTTCCCCGCGTGGTCGAACAACAGCGACGCCGCTTCGTCCGTCACCGACACGCCTAACACGCTGTGCGCGTGGTGCACGATCCATTTCGGCACCCGGTTGCCCGTCAACGGTTCCGTCTCGAGCGAGAACGTGCGCTGCACCAGCGATCGGTCCGGCTTCCCGCGCTCTGCCGGTCCGAAGACGAGCACGAGCACGATGTCGGCGTTCTTCGATGCGGGCTGCTGGAGGAAGTGGTCCACCACGGCCCGCGTATCCTTTCGCAGCGACGCGGCGTCGCGCAGGACTACGACACGGCGCTCCGCCATCATCGGCGGCGTCGCCAGCAGCGACGCGAGCGCCTCGGCACTCACCGAGGCTGCGTCACATATGTCGAGGTTGAAATCGCGCGTCGCGGGATCGAGGGCCGCCGCGAGCAGCTGCCGCACCGCCGCGTCCTTCAAGAACTCTTCGTCGCCATGAATGCTGTACGCGCGCTCGAAGGAGTGCGACGCGATGGATTTATAGAAGGCGCGATCGTCCGGCATAGCGGCGAATATAACGCGCGCAGGCTGCTACCGTCCCAACTCCTCCGCGGCGAAATGCTCCTGCGCTTGCTCGGCCATCACCGCGGCAGGCCACACCGGGAGCCCCATCGACGCCGACGCCACGAACGCCGAGTTGACACCTGACGGCGATTCAGTCGGCGTCATGGGCGGACGCACCGCGATCACCGGCGGGAGCCGAAGATCGCGCGCCGGTTGGGCAACGTCGAACACCATCGCCGCCAGGAACCCGACAATCACAACGCTCGCCGCTGTCGCCAAAAACGATCCGATGCCCGGACCGCGGTAATGCTCCGCGCGGGCATCGACTTCCTGCGCTGCCAGGAGTTTTTGATTCAGGCGATCGAGGAAGTCGGCCGATGGCTCCAGCGGAGGCAGATTGCGCAGCACCATGAGACCGCGCCGCATGGCCGTGTCATACCGGGAACAGCGCACGCACACGGCGAGATGCAACTGCATCTCGACCATATCGTGCATGCTCAGCGTATCGTCGAGAAACGCCGAATGCAGATCACGGAATTCGCGGCAAATCATAGGTGCGGTCGAGCTCCATGTGACGACTGGCAAAGGATACCCGATCGCGCGCACCGGGTTCCGGTGCCTACGATGCGCTGCTGCTTGAACGCCCGGAAGAGGCCCTAATGACCGCTGAGCCCGCAACGAGCGGCCGCGCCGTGCCTCCGAGGGCGACGTAACGGATGTGAACGCAACGGGCGGAGCCGCCTGGCCCCGCCCGTTGCGCCCCACTCTGTCTCTGCCTAACGCTATCGCAACGCCGGCTCGATGATCGCCGCGAACGCGGTGCGCGCCCGGTTCAGCCGCGATTTGACCGTCCCCAGATTGCAGCCCGTGATCTCGGCGATCTCCTCATACGACTTGCCCTCGAGCTCGCGCAGGATGAATACCTGGCGATGATGCTCGGGCAATTGCGCCACCGAGCTCTCGACCAGCTCCCGCAAATGACGCTTCCGGTACAGATCGTCCGGACGCGACACGTGATCCTCGAACTGCAGCGGCCGGTCGTCATCCTGCCAGTTCTTGCGGATGGTCTGGAAGAACACCAGCGGACTCCGCGACCGATTGCGCAGCTCGTTCTTGGCCAGATTCGACGCGATGGTGTACGCCCAGGTCGAGAACTTCTTGGACCGATCGAAGCGATGCAGGTGGCGATAGACCCGAATGAAGACCTCCTGCACGAGATCCTCCGAGCGCTCCCGGTCACCGATCGTTCGATAAATGAAGTTGAGCAAGCGGGTCTGGTAGCGCTCTACCAGCACTTGAAAGGCGCGCTCCTCGCCGCCGAGGAACTCGGTCACGAGCGCCGAGTCATCCAGAGCGTGTAACCGCTCACGAACCGGAATCGGCGATTCAATTGCGTGACGAAGTGCGACGTCAGCCATTGCTACTCCCCGACCATTGAAGGGTTCGCTCCAAATCGAGACGAAACGCCATTGCGGTCATGCACACATCCGCGACACTCGAAAAAGCATGGCCCGTGCCCGAGCCACGGTGGCCTTCCCGCGACGCGTAACACACTGCCTAACAACAATTTGCATCGGCTCTGCCACCGAATGAGAAATAGGCCGCTCTCGGCGATCGTGTCTACTTTCGGAGACGAAAGGCCCGAGACGATGGGACACGTTTGCCAGATCCAGCGTACTTGATGCGCGCTCGACCACCTATAGTTTGACCGGTCACAACTGGAAACAGTTGCCGCGCCACCAGCTGATCAGTCTGTCACCGTTGCCCTCCCCTCCTCAGGGGCCCCGTGGAAACCAACGTGACTTTCGGTCTGCGCGTCGCCGCGATGTCTGCCGCGATCGCCCTCGTCGCACCTCCAGTCGCACCCGCCCAGCAGCCTTCCGCGCCCGACACGACCGCCGGCACAGTCGTCTCCGGCGAGGTCTACGACAGTGTCCAGGCCGCGGCGATAGGCGGCGCGATCGTGCAGCTGGTCTCACTGCCGAATCCCGCCGTGTCGTTCAGCGTCAGGAGCGATTCTCTTGGGCGCTATTCGATCGCACATGTTCCGCCCGGGACATACCTCATCGGCTTCGTGGATCCGATGCTGTCCGAACTCGGACTGAGCATGATCGAGCAACAGGTCGACATCGGCGCAACGCCCATCGACCACCTGCGGTTGGCCATTCCCGGTCAACGCGCGATGCACGACAGGATCTGCG
>DASYXE010000570.1:0-2758 GCA_035935375.1 Gemmatimonadaceae bacterium
TGGGGGAAGCGCTGTGCTGGGGGAAGAGGGAAGCGGCGGGCTACGCCGCCTGTGGTAAGGAAGAACATCGGTGGTCCGTGGGGTGGAGAGCGCCCGCGTCGCGTGCACGCGTCCCGGCTCCCCGTCCGCGCGGACCATTGATATTATTCCACACCCTCAGGCGGCGTAGCCCGCCGCTTCCCTCTTCCCCCAGCACAGCGCTTCCCCCAGCGCGCGTCAGCGCGCGCTTCCCCGTTACCTTGCCACGGGTCTCTCGGCTTCCACCACCGGCATCACCTGCTCCGCGAACCGCTCCATTTCCTCGAGCTGCGGACTGCACTGCAACAGCAACAGATTCAGCCCCACTTTCTCGAGATCGATGATCCGCTCCGCGACCTGCTCGGGCGTGCCGACTAACCCGGCCCTCAGGCCGCGATTGGACACGGAATAGTCCTCGAGACTCACCTGCTGCTCGAGCTTCGTGTTCGTGATCCAATCCTGATAGTTGGTGTAGCCCGGCGAACCCGGCGACACGTTCGTGATCCGCTCGAGCTCGCGCTGCGCCTCGGCCTCGGTGTCGCGCACGATCGCGTAGGCCGCCATGCCGTACGTCATCGGCTCCGGGTCCACCGCGTCGCGACGGCGGCGCATGTCCGCGATCTTCGGCTCGATCCGCTCCGGCGGATCGCCGTGCATCACGTACGCGTCGCACGCGCGCGCGATGAGCGTCTTCGCCGCCTCGGATTCACCGCCGGCATAAATCGTTGGGCGTGGCCGCCGAACGGGCTTGGGCTCCACCACCAGGTCGTCGACATGGTAGTAGCGGCCGTGGTACGAGAACGACGGCTCGTGCCAGGCGCCATCCAGCACGTCGAGCCACTCCGACGTGCGCGCATACCGATCGTCGTGCTGGTCGAACTGCACGCCGTAGCGACGCGCCTCGTCCGACCACCAGCTCGACACCACGTTGAGCGCGAGACGGCCGTTCGAGATCTGGTCGATGTTCGCCGCCTGCTTGGCCAGGATCGACGGCGAATGGAACGTCGGCCTAACGGCGACCATGAGCTCCAGGCGCTCGGTCACCGCCGCCAGCGCCGCCGCCGTCGACCACGCGTCGAGCGCCGGCGCGTCGATCCCCTTGATGTCGTTCAGAAACAGCTCGGCGATGAGCGTGATGTCGTACCCGATCTGCTCGCGGCGCCGCGCCAACCGGCTCACGTATGCCCAACTGCTCTCCATGTTCTCGTCCGGCACGTTGCGCAGCCACCCGCCGAACACCGGAAGCCAATAGCCATACCGCATCACGCCGCCTCCACCTTCGTCAAACCCGCGCGCGCCTCGAGGTAGTCCACGAGCCGCGCGAACGGGTCGAATCCAATGACGTTGGGCGCGTCGGCCACGAAGTTGGACAACGCGTTCACATCGTAGAAGTAGTGCCGGCCGTCGCGGTCGTCGACGAGATACTCGATCCCGCCCACGTCCAGCTTCGCCGCGCGCGCGATGCGCTCCACCTGCGCGATGATGTCGCGCGGCGGATGCGCCGCTTCCACGCGCATGCCGGTCCTGGGCGCGTCGATCGCGCACGCGCCGCGCACGAGCTCCACGCCGTCGGTGCGCTGACAGGCGTCGGCGGGGCACAGATCGAACGAGCCCGTCGCCGGATACACGTTGATCGCGTAGAGATAGGTGCCGCCCAACGTCTCGACGCGCGTGATGTGCGCGTCGCGCAGCGGGCACGACTCCTGCACCAGCGCCACGCCGTCGATGCCTAACGCAACCGAGCCGCGCGCGACCTCGTCGGCCAGCGCCTCGGGCGTGTCGTAGCGGACGATGCCCGCGCCACTCCCACCCACGTTGGCTTTCACCAACACGGGGAACCGGAGGCCGCCCGCCGCGCTCGGCGCTTCGCTCGCGTCGTTGACCACCACGGCGCGCGGATACGGCAGGCCTAACCCTTCGAGCAGGTCCAGCTGCGTCGCCTTCGAGAGCTCGAGTGCGTACACGGCGGACCCATTCACCGTCGGGACGCCGATGCGCTCCAGATGCCGCAGCCAGTGCAGCGTGTAGTAGAGCGACTGCGCATGCCCGCGCAGGTACGCCGATGGACTCGCGCGGTTGAACACGAGCGAGTACGGCGACTCCCGTTCCGCGGGATCGAACCGGTGCGACGCCGCGTCGAGTTTCACGTACGGCGTTCCCCGACGATCGAGCTCGGCGAACAACGGCCGGAACCAGTCGGGATGCTCGTGGAAGATGGCCATCGGTCGATCGACGACGGACATATGCGTCAACGCTCCATGGTAGACGACGACATCGCGCCGCGCGCGGCGCGCAGCCCCTCGGCCAGCCCCAGTGCTTCATCGGCGGCCCGCCTCACTCGGCCTGACAACGTGGCGTTCGGCACGCGGTCGGCGAAATCGGCGTCCGTGCCGTAGATGCCGCCGGCAATGACCACCGCCCCGACGCTCGCGAGCAGTGGACGGAGCCCGTGGTCGATACACAGCGCGTGCGCCGGACCGCCACCGGTGGCGATGGGAATCGCGACCTTCCCGCCTAACGCGCCGGGCGCCAGGAGGTCGCAGAACACCTTGAGCAGCCCGCTGTACGTCGCACGATACACGGGCGTGCTCACCGCCAGGATGTCGGCGGACCCCACCGACGCGAGCACCTGCGCCACCTCCTCGGATGGGCGGCGGCCGAGCAGTGCGTCCGCCGGCACGGCAGCGAGGTCCACGAGCGTCGCGGCCGCGCCGGACTCGCCTAACGCAGCCAGCACGTC
>DASYXE010000571.1:0-4978 GCA_035935375.1 Gemmatimonadaceae bacterium
GAAGCTGCGTTAGGCATCGCGGCGATCCAGGATCACGATTTCACCTGGACCGTCCACTCCACCTTTAGCCGCACGCGGTCGCTCGTCCTCAAGCTCCCCGGCACCGGATTCAGCCCGCCCTCCGCCGGCTTCGGCCTCGCGTTCGGCGAGTTCTTCGTCCAACAAGGTCACCCGATCGATCAGATCATCGGGCAGACCGCCATCAACCCCGACGGCTCGTTCGTGGTCAAATCGTTCGGCACCGCGACGCCCAACTTCGACTGGACGTTGAGCAACGACTTCACGTACAAGGGCTTCTTCCTCACGTCACTGTGGGACTGGCAGAACGGCGGCCTGGCGCAGAACCAGACGCTGTCGCTCTACGACTGCAATGAGTTGACGTCGGACGCCGGCACGGCAGCCGGTCAGGCGCGCGTCCAGGACTGCTTCGACGGCATCGCGACGCCGTACGTAGAGTCCACGTCGTTCCTCAAGCTGCGCGAAGTGAGCATCGGCTACAGTCTGTCGGAAAACATGGCGAAGAAGTTCTTCGGCTCGAGCGACGTCAGAATCGAGCTCACCGGTCGCAACCTGCTCATCTTCACGAACTACTTTGGATACGATCCCGAGTCCAGCAACTTCGGACAGCAGGCTGTCACCCGAAACATCGATCTGGGTCCCTATCCGCCGTCGCGCCAGTTCATGTTCTCCATCACCGCGGGGTTCTGACCATGATACGCATCGTGCATCGGGTTGGGCCCGCGCTCGCGGCGGCGTGTCTCGCTGCCGGCAGCCTCTCGTTAGGCGCATGTGGCGGGTTCAACATCACCGACACCAACCAACCGACGCAAACGGATCTGGAAAACAATCCGACGAAGTCCAAGTTGGGCGCCGCCGCCACCGGCATTTTCTCCGGCGCGCGCTCGGACATCACCGGATTCATCTGGCAGGTTGGGTCGATGGGCCGCGAGGGCATCAACCTCTCCGGCAACAACCAGCCGGACTATCAAGAACCGTATTTCGGACCGCTCTCGTCCACGCAGTTCGGCGGCTCGGAGTGGGCCGGCCGCTACGCCAACATTCGCTCGATCAACGTCTACCTCGACGCAGCGCCGAAAGCGCCGGATCTCACTCCCCAGGAGCTCTCCGCATCACAAGGGTTCGGGAAGACGATGGAAGCGCTCGCGTTCATGTACGTCATCGAGACGCGTGCAGCGTTAGGCGCGCCGGTCGACGTCGACCGGCCGGTCACCGCACCGCCGGCGCCGTTCGTGAGTGAAGACAGCGTCTACGGCTTCATCATCGGGTTGTTGGACAGCGCGCAAGCCGCGCTGCAGAATACGAACGGCACCTCGTTCCCGTTCCCGATACCGCCGGGTTTCACCGGCTTCGACCAACCCTCCACGTTCCTGCTGTTCAACCGTGCGCTCAAGGCGAAAGCCGAGATCCTGCGGGCAACGGCGGGTTGCGGCCAGCCGTGCTTCCAGGCCGCGCTGGCCACGCTGCCGGCGTCGTTCATCGACCCCACACCGGGCTCGTTAGGCATCGGGCCACAGTTCGATTTCTCCACCGCGTCCGGCGACCAGCAGAACGGGCTCGCCGAGCCGCTGGACGGCACCACGTTCTTCGCCGACACGTTCATGTTGGTGCACGCCCAACGCCAGTCCGGCGGCGAGTTGGACGCGCGCGTGGCCGCCAAGACGGCTCGCGCGACACGCGTTCCCCTCTGGACGATTCCGGCGGTACCGCTCCCGGGCGCGCTCAAGTACACCAACTATTTCACCGGAGGACAACCCGACCTCAATCACCCGATTCCCATCATCCGCGACGAGGAGCTCATCCTGCTCCGCGCGGAAGCGGAACTTGGCACGGGCGATCTCACCGACGCGCTCACGGACATCAACTTCATCCGGACGAACTCGGGACACCTCCCGGCGCTCTCGTCCGGCACGTGGACGTCGATGTCCGACGCCGAACGCCTCAACGAGTTGCTGTACGAGCGGTGGTTCTCGCTCATGTGGGAACAAGGCACGCGCTGGATCGACGCACGACGCTACAACTTGCTCGGCACCATCGAGCCCGGCGTGCCCGGCGGCCAGGTACCGCAGCGCATGCCGATTCCGCAGGATGAGTGCAGCTCGCGCAACCTGCCCACCAACTGCGACCCGCTCGGCACCTGACGACGGGTTCGTATCACATGCGGCACAGGTGCGGCGGGGGCGAAGGTCCCCGCCGCTTCTTGTTATGCGGACAAAAGCGCGGACGCCGCCGGACAACACGGATGGATCTGCTGCAACTACAGCACGATCCGGTCGTGTCCGGCCGCGTCCGCGCTTTGTCCGCTCTCCAAGTAACGGACGGTTAGCGCGCGAGTAACGCCGGACTCGCAGGTTGGCCCGCGTGTCGACCGTCGGCGCTTCGTTGGGCGCGGCAGCTCGGCACGTGACACCAACCGAGTGATGCCAGGGGGAGAGCAATGCGCGGAATGCGTTCGTGGCCGCTGTGCGGTCTCGTGGTCGCGTCGATGGTGATCCTCGCGACGGGTTGCAATCGTGGAGACAAGTCGCAGTCCCAGTCGGCAGGCGGCGGACTGCTCGGATCGCTCGGCGGCTCGAGTGCTCAGACCCAGGATCCCTGCACGCTCGTTTCCGCGACGGAAGCCGCGCCCTACGTGGGAACGCTGACCATCCCACCGTATCGCGCTACGGACGACAACAAGCCGGCGACCGACGGCACCGCCTGCGTGTACCGCGGAACGAACGCACGCATGTTCGTGATCACGCCCAACTGGACCGATGGACAGATGGTCAGCCGCGTGTCGCAGCTTCCGAACGCCGTGGGCAAAGTGCTGGCCAAGGGCGCGCCGGGGATGGACACGCTTGCGAACCGGATCTCACAGCAAGGCATCCCGGGTCCGTGGGATCAGGCGTCGTTCATGCCGACGGGCGTCCTCACCGTGGTCAAAGGACAAACGTCACTCTACGTCGACGTCAGTGGCGCCAGTGGTCAGAAGAGCGACGCGGTCGCGATCGCGACGATCGCGATGGGTCGCGTTGGGCATCCGCTCTCCTACGATGGGGCGAAAGCCGTGGCGATGGTGCCGGCACCCAAAGCACATCCGGCGAACGCGTGCGACCTCGTGCCGCGCGCGGAAGTCGAAGCGGCGATCGGCCCGTTGAGCGCGCCGCCGGCAGGCGACTCGACTGGAACCGAGTGCACGTACCAGGTGTCGACGCCAGAAGGGAGCCGCTCGTATCCGGTGGCATTCACCTGGGAGGACGGCGGCCACGCGTACAACATGCAGAAGCACATGATGTCGATGATGGGCAGTATGTTAGGCACGCCCACGAGTACGCCGTTGGACACGATGAAACCGACCGGCAACATGGGCGCGGTGATGGGTGCCTTGATGAAGATGGCCGGGAGCGCGGGGAAACCGAGCGGACCATCGCCGATCGACACGATGAAGCCGACTGCTGCAAACCTGAAGAGCGCGATGAGCATTGCCGGCACGCCGACCACCGCGCCGGGCGCTGTGACGACGGTCGGATTTTCCACCGACACCACATTGCAAGGTCCGTGGGACGGCGCGTCGCTGCTGCACGGCACGCAGCTCATGGCCGTGCGCAACGACGTGCTGGTGGCGATGTCGCTCGAGACGGCGGACTACGTGAAAGCGAAGGCCCTGCTGGCCACCATCTGCACGCATCTCTAGCGATGTACGGTTGAGGTGACGGAGCCAGACATCAGGGAATGGGGAAGCGCTCGCTGGCGCTCGCTTGGGGAAGCGCTGCGCTCGGGGAAGCGGCGGCGACGCGCTTCCCGATTCCCCAGATATCTGCGATCAAGAACTCGTACGCGGCCCTCAGCGTTAGTGCAGCGTGTACAGATACTCGGCGATGTCGCGTGCGGTTTGCTCGGTGACACCCAGGTTCGGCATAGCGGTGCCGGGCTCGATCGCCTGCGGCGTCTCGATCCAGCGAACGAGCATGCCGGGCGTGTTGGGCACTTCACCGGCGATGTACGTGCGTCTCGCCCAGTGCTCGAGCGGCGGACCGACGAGTCCTTCCGCTTGCTGGATGCCGGGGATCATGTGGCACGTGCCGCACCCGATCCTGGCGATGTCGGCCGCGCCGCGCTTCGCGTCGGCACCGGGGATCGTTTGACTCGGATCGGTATCGGCTTTCGCGGATTGGCTGCAGGCCGTGATGGTCGCCGCGGCCGCGAGCAGTGCCAGCGCACGCACTCGACCACGTCGAGTCGCGGCAGATCGTTCGGGAGTGCGCATCATTCCTCCAAGTGGGCGACGCGTTCCGGCGCGTGCGTCGCGGCGCGGGCCCGCGGCTTCGACGTGCCCGGGGACGGCGCCGGTCCGTTAGGCACCGCCGGGTTGTGCGACTGGTGTCCGCCGGGCCACGGTTCGCCGCGCGTCTGGCTGATCGCCCACACGTACGCCGCCACGAGGTGCACCTGCGCGTCGGTGAGATCCGATTTGCCGCCGCGCGGCGGCATCGCGATCGGACTGCGCGTCAGCTCCTGCGGCATGCCGCTCGTGATCAGCGAATCGATGGAGTGCCAGTTCGGCTGCGCCCAGTTGAGTCCGGCCGTCAACGCATCACCCGCGGCCGGCATGCCTTCGGCTTCCTGACCGTGGCATGCGAAGCAGCGGCCTTCATTGTGGAAGATGCTGTCCCCGGCGGCGATCATCTGAACCGTCATGCCGGTGGGTAACGTGGGCAGCGTGTCGGGCTGCAGGTCGTCGTGCGTCTTTACTTTTGGTACGTGAATGGCGCCCGGCGGCACGCCCGGCTCTCGCGGCGCATTGTGACCGGCCTGCGCCCTGAGCGGCGAGACGATCCACAAGGCCGCGGCCGCTGCCGCCGCGGCCTGGAACGCAATGCGGTGCGTCATCGGCCTGCTCCTGCCGCCGTCGAATCGTTAGGCAGCGCGAACGCAACCAGTTCGTCGCCGCGCGGCGTATTGAGCGTCTGGCTGCCCG
>DASYXE010000572.1:0-2280 GCA_035935375.1 Gemmatimonadaceae bacterium
GGAGCACATCACCAAGCGGGTGCAGGTGCGCTGCGATGTCAATCGCGAGCGCCTGGTGCTCGAGGTGGTGGACGAGGGCAGCGGGTTCAATCTCGAGGACTGTCTGGTCGACGCGACGAGCCCCGAGAACGTCGTGCGTGAGGATGGTCGCGGTCTGTTTTTGATGGCGCAGCTCATGGACCGGGTGGAGCGGTTTGCGAACCACGGCAACGTGGTGCGACTCACGATGCGCCGGCATGACTGATCTGCAGACGGTGTTGACCGCGTTTCGCGATGCGACGGGCTGCGCTGCGGCGGTGTGGTCCGAGGAGGACGGCCGCCTGCCGTCGCGCCTTGCCGCATCCACGCCGGCCGTCGGGGTACTCGGCTGGACGCCTCCGTTGGACATTGGGCCGCCACGGACCATAGAGTCGCCCGGCGGTCCCGCGATCGTGACCACACTGCCGGGACCCCGCCGCTGCTGGCTGGTGATCGGCCCGTCCACGGATACCGCTGCTCTGCTCGAGAACTATCTCCGCTTCCTCCTTCCTGTCGTTTCCCAGTATCTCCAGTCCGCGCTCGAGGTCGAGCACGCCGCGAACGAGTTGGCCGAGCGCTACGAGGAGATCAACCTGCTGTACACGATCACCGAGATCCTGGGCCGCACGGTTGCGTTAGGCGAAGCGGCGTCGACCATCCTCAAGGAAGTCACGGAGACCGTGGGCGCGCGACGCGGGTCGATCCTGGTGCACGACCGCGTCACCGACACGCTGCAGACCGTGGCCGTACTCGGCGTGCCGGCGCTCGAGGTCCCGCCGATCGCGCTCACCGACGAGTGCAGCGTGTCGGCGCAGGTGTTCCGCGATCAGCGCGCGATGGTGGTCACGGAGAGCGACGCCGACCCGTGTCCCGCCGAGGCCTCGTATCGCCGCGGCACGATGCTCTCGGTGCCGATCATGTGGACCGCCCCCGGCGGCGGTCCCGAGCCGTTAGGCGTGGTGAACCTGTCGGACCGCGCGTCGGGGCAGGCGTTCAGCGCCGGGGACCAGAAGCTCATCACGGCCATCGCGACGCAGATCGGCACCGCGATCCAGAACACGCGTCTGGTGCGGGCGTCGCTCAGCCAGCAGCGGCTGGTGCAGGAGCTCGAGCTCGCGCACGACCTCCAGATGAAGCTCCTGCCGCGCACGGAGATCGTGGATCCGGTGGCGCAGGTCGCGGCGCGCGTCGTGCCGGCCGAGAGCGTGGGCGGCGACTTCTACAATCTGTTCCAGTTAGGCGAAGAGCGCACGGGCGTGATGATCGGCGACGTGTCGAGCCACGGCTACCGCGCCGCGCTGATCATGGCGCTGGTCATGAGCGCGTCGGCGATCCACGCGCAGGGCTCGAACGACCCGGGCCGCATGCTGGACGCGCTCCTCGGCACGCTGCGGGAAGAGCTGGCCACCACCGAGATGTTCGTGTCGACGTTCTACGGCGTCATCGACCGCCGGGCCGGGATGCTGCGCTACGCGAACGCGGGCCACCCGCACGCCTATCACGTCACGGGCGACGGCTCCTGCGAGCGGCTGCCGGCGCTCGACCCTCCGTTAGGCATGGTGGAATCGGCGCATTCCGCGCGCACCCGCCCCTGGGTGAGCGGCACCGATCTCCTGCTCCTCTTCACCGACGGCGTGAGCGACGCGCGCAACCGCTTCGGCCGCCGGTTCGGCGAACAGCCCATCGTCGACACCGTGCGGCGGATGCACGCCGAGCCGCCGTTCCCGATTCTACAGCAGGTGTTCGCCCAGCTGCTGGACCATACGGGCACGGCCGTGCAGCGCGACGATCTCGCCGTCGTGCTCGTGCGCAGCTGACGGGCCGCGTGTGAGCGAGCACCGCCGGCGTCGGGCGTCGTCGCCGGATTCGCCGGCGCCACCGCACCGCCCGCGGAAACGATTCGGCCAGCACTTTCTCACCGATCCGCGCATCCTGGCGCGCATCGCCCAGGCGGCACTGCTCGAACCCGGCGACACGGTGATCGAGATCGGCCCCGGCCGCGGCGCGCTCACGGATGCGCTGCGCGAACGGGCGGCGCGGGTGATCGCGATCGAAGTGGACCGCGATCTGGCCGCGGCGCTCCGGACGCGCTACGCCGGCGATGCCGGCGTGTCGATCGTCGAGGGCGATGTGCTCGAGATGTCGTTGGGCGAGTTGGGCGGCACCGCGCCCGGCGGCTTCGTGCTGGTGGGCAACGTGCCGTACTACATCACGACGCCCATCATCTTCCAGGCGCTCGAGCCGCCGCGCCCGAAGCGCGCC
>DASYXE010000573.1:0-4410 GCA_035935375.1 Gemmatimonadaceae bacterium
CGGACGCGCGCGCGACCGGGCTGGGGTTGCGCATCGGGCTAACGGGCGCGGCAGATGTTTGCGGGCGCGTGTGTCGCTTGATGTCTCGACGAGGATCGCGCGATGCGGTGGACGTGGAGGATGCGCCGCTGCTCGCTGCCCGGGCGTGTCGGGCGTCGCGTCGGTGTACGCGTTCGGTGTCAACGGCGCCGTGTGCACCGCGCGCCTCGAGGCGTACACCGCGGCGGCGCGCTGCGTTGGGCAGGCAGCCCGACTTGCCCAACGGGCCGAAGCGTTTTTTTCGCAACCCGATGGCAGATTTGGGACGGGGAACACGTGGACGCGAACGGAGCGGACCCGAATCGGGACACATCCAACGGACGTGCATCGCCGTCACCGTTGGGCGAATCGATGACGATCATCGCACCGTTAGGGATGTGCCGGAACGGCGTTTGCACACCACCCTCTCGACATCGCGCAGAAAGATGTTATACTCCGCCCAGCGCGACACGATGATGGCGCGCGAGCCGGTCGCTCGTCTCGTCGCACGCGGTGATGGCGCGCGGCGCGGGGAAACCGGCCACCGGCACTGAGACGAGCCGGTCTGTTAGGCACTGGCGGCACCGAACGGCCGGACACGGCGGATCGCGGACCGAGACTCATGACCGCATCGATGCTCTGTGTTCGACGTGACGATTACACGGCGGCGTCGAGTTGGCGCCTGCTCGAGTGGTGCATGACCCGCGGTGCCGACGAGTTCACGCTGGGATTTCTCGGCCCGCCGTATGTGTCTGGTACGACGTGGGCCGAGCTCGATGAATTGCTGGCGCCGTTCCGCCGGCGGGTGGCGAGCGCGGGCGACCGGTGGATGCTCACCGGCGAGTCGGCGGCGGTGTTGCAAGCCGTGTTGCCCAATGGATTGTTGGGCAACCTGAGTGGGCCGGCCGCGGTGCGTGATCCAGCGGTCTATCGCGGCGGCGCGTTGATGTTGGCGATTGAGTCGGATGCGGGAGTCGGAACACTCTCGCTGAAGGACGATGACGAGGCGAGCCTGGCTCGGACAGGGTTGCCCGTTCATCGAGGAGGGACGGCGCGCTGACGATGATCAGCGCCACGGACCTCGAGTGCAGACGTAAGGCGGTCGTCCATCGACGTACCGCGCAGCGGCTGGTAACCATTTTTCACCCTTACACCGAGGGGTCATTCATGCCCACGCGGGATCGCTATCGTGAGTATCGGGAGGACCAGACCACGATCTGGGTGAGCAAGGCGGCGCGCGCCTTCCTCGATCGCGAGAAGAAACACTCGCGCGAATCAACCACGAGTGTCGTCGATCGACTCCTCCGCGAGCTCCGGGGGACGCGGCGCGGGTCAAAGAAGTAGAACAGCTCGTTTCACCAGTTCGGGGGAAGAGAGTAGGCGCAACGCCCCGCGTTGCCCCTGCGCTCTTCCCCCGCTCGCGTTCCCGCTACTATTTCTCAGTCACACGCGCGTCGCGCGTTCGATTTTCTTTACTCCCGACCTGGCTGTGACCGACCGACCCGCGTCACCAGACCCGTCCACCGCGCCGCGCCGCGGGTTTCTCGCCCAACTCGCGGCGGCCGCCGCCGGCGTGGCAGCCGGTGCACTCGCGCGGCCTGCGCGCGCCGTCGGCGCGACGATGCCCAACGGACGCATCCGCGCCGACACGAGCGCCGTGCCGAACGCCCGCTGGGACCTCTCGTGGGTCGACAAAATCACCGCGCCGCACCGGCAAGTGTTCGATTCGCCGCAGATCCAGGACGGCGCGGCGCTCTCCAAAGCGTCGCTCTTCCTCGCCGGCTATCGCGAGGTGTACGGCACCGCGGACGGCGACGTCAACGTCGTGATCGTCATTCGCCATCGAGCCATCCCGATGGCGCTCGCGAGCGACGTCTGGGCGCGCTACGACTTCATCGGCGACCAAACCAAGCTCAAAGACCCGACCACCGGCCACCCGGCAAAGCGCAATCCGTTCGTGGGCGTCGCCAGCACCGACAAGTACGCCCTCATCGACCCCGATGCCTCGCTCGATGCCCTCATCGCCCACGGCGCCATCGTGCTGGCGTGCAACCTCGCGTTAGGCGGATTCGCCTACCAGGTCGCCGACAAAACGAAGCAGCCGGTGGACAGCGTCAAAGCCGAGCTCGCCCACGCGCTGCTGCCGGGCGCGACCCTGGTCCCATCGGGCATCTTCGGCGTCGCCCGCGCCGAGGAAGCCGGCTGCCACTACATGTCCCTGACGTGACTGCGCGACTTGCGTTAGGAATCGGCACCATCGCGATGCTCCCAACCTGAGCCGCACCGCATGACGCGTAAGGCGCTCGCCTACTGGCCGCTCGCCATCCTGGTGGTGGTCGCCGACTGGATCACGAAGTCGCTCGCCGTCGCGTACCTCGAGCCGGCGCACATTCCGCACCCGCTCATCGGCACCGTCGTACAGTTGACGCTCACCTACAACCCCGGCACGGCATTTGGAATTCCAGTCGGAAGCGGCGACGCCGCGCGGGCCGGCCTGGTGGTGGTGGTCGTGATCGCACTGGTGATCCTGTTCGGCATGTACCGGAATGCCGCCCCGTCCGACGCGTGGCTCGGCGCCGCGTTAGGCCTGGTGTCGGGCGGCGCGTTGGGCAATCTGATCGACCGCCTGCGCTCGGCGCGCGGCGTGGTGGATTTCATCGACGTGCGATTCGGCACCTGGCATTTCTGGACCTTCAACGTCGCCGACGCGGGCGTGTCGGTGGGAGCGGTGTTGCTCGCCATCGTGCTCTGGCACCACGACAAAGCACGCACATCCGAGAGGACACCATGATTCGCAAACTGAAATCCGGCGCCTATCGCCTGTACTCGCGCAAGAAGAACCCCAAGACGGGCCGGCGCCGCAATCTGGGCACCTTCAAGTCTCGCGCTGCCGCCGAGAAACACGAGCGGGCGGTGCAATACTTCAAGCACGGGTGAGCGCGCGCGGGCGCCCACTTCACTGCCCATGACTATCCAATCGGCCTCCGACCTCGCCGGCTTGCAGCGCGCCGGTCATCTCGTCGCACGCACGCTCGCCGAGATGCGTGCCGCGGTGCGAGCCGGCATCACCACCGCGGCAGTCGACGCCATCGGGGCGCGGTACGCTCGCGCCGAAGGCGCGCGCTCCGCGCCGCAACTGGCGTACGATTTCCCGGGGTTCACGTGCATCAGCGTGAACGACGAAATCGTGCACGGCATTCCCGGCCCGCGTGTGCTCCGCGGCGGCGACGTCGTCAAGCTCGATGTGACGCTCGAGCTCGACGGGTACATCGCCGATTCCGCCGTGACCGTTCTCGTGCCGCCGGTGGAGCGCACGGCCCGCGAGCTGCAGCGGTGCGCACGTCAGGCATTCACATCGGCGCTGCGGTCGGCACGCGCCGGTACGACCCTCGCCGACCTCGGCGGCGCCGTGGAGCGCGAGGTGCACCGCCACGGGTTCGCGGTGGTGCGGGAGCTGAGTGGCCACGGCGTCGGGCGACGCATCCACGAAAGCCCGTCTGTGCCTAACTTTCGCGACCCGGCCACCCGCGGCGTGCTCACGCCGGGACTCGTGATCGCGCTCGAGCCGATGATCACGCCGCGCCCAACGCGCGTGGTCGAGGGTCGCGATGGCTGGACCCTGCGCACCGAGAACGGCGCGCCCGCCGCACACCACGAGCACACGATCGTGATTCGAACGGGGGCGCCGTTGGTGGTCACAATGTAATAGCGGACACCCAGCGCACGCGCGTGCGCGCTTCCCCTCGCGATCATGTCACTCACGCCCGACCAACGTGCCACCCGGAGCCTCACGCTCGGCCCCGACCAAGTCCGCGCCTTCGCCGAGCTCACCGGCGATTACAATCCCCTGCACTTCGACGAAGCGTTCGCGGCCCGCACGCGCTTCGGGAAATTGGTGGTTCAGGGCGGACTGACTACCGGGCTGTTGCACGCGCTCGTCGCTATGGACATGCCCGGACCGGGCACCGTGTTCCTCAGCCAAAACTGGAAGTTCACCGCACCCGTCTACATCGGCGACACGATCACCGCCGAAGCCGAGATCATGAGCGTGCACGCGACGAAGCCGGTCACGCAGCTGCACATCGTCGTGCGCCGCCAGACTGGAGACGTCGTGTTGGACGGCGAGGCGTGGTGTTACACGTTCTCGGGCGGCGCATGACCGGCGTCCACGCGCGCGTGTAAATTACGAGCAGCCTGCCGTGCCCATGAGCACCGGCAGTGGCTCAGTTCTTCACGGCGCCCCCCAGCCCAAGCGGGGGCGCATCGATCGCGAGTGCACATGTCATCTCTCGATTCGTTTGGCAGCCGCTCGACGCTCACTGTCGACGGGACGGCCTACACCATCTTCCGACTCGATGCTCCACGCCTCACCTCGCTCGGCGGGGCGCGCAT
>DASYXE010000574.1:0-11210 GCA_035935375.1 Gemmatimonadaceae bacterium
CCGCCCACAATTGGTACGCGCGGCGCACCAGCGGCACGTACGCCGGATGCTCGAAGTACGCCTCGCGGATGATGCGCGTGCGGCCGTGCGACGACCCACGCGCGTGCGGGGGTGCAAAGCGGTCGATGGCGGTCACCCGCACGCCGCGCCGCGCGAGGGCGTACGCCGCCGCGCTGCCGTGAGCGCCGGCGCCGATCACGACCACGTCGCTCTCGCTCGTGGTCACGTGTGTCGGAGCCGCCGCGACTCGGGATAGGGGAAGACGTCCGGCATGTCGCCGTGGCGTTGCCGCTCCTGCATCGACTGCCAGAATTCCACCGTGAACAGGTCGCGATGCCGTTGGAGAAATCGCTTTCGCAACTTGCCCGGCGGCACCATGAACACCTCGAACTCTTCCGGGAAGACGTCGTTCTCGCCGACGTGATACCATGGCTCGGCTGCCATCTCCTGCTCGGGCGTTTGCGCCTGCGGCAAGCGGCGGAAGACGCAATCGGTGAGCAGCGACAACTCGTCGTAGTCGTAGAAGATCACGCGTCCGTGGCGGCTCACCCCGAAATTCTTCATCAGCATGTCGCCGGTGAAGATGTTGGCGGCTGCGAGATCCTTGATGGCCGTCCCGTAGTCGAGCACCGCCAGCGCCGCATCGTAGGGCGACGCGTCGCGCAGATACACGTTGAGCGGCGTCACGCGCCGCTCCGTGTACAGATGCCTAACGATCACGTGATCGCCCCGCAGCCGGACCGTCGACGCCGCCGCGTCCAACAGGTGCTCGAGCAACGGCTCGCTGAAGCACGCGCGCGGCAGGTCGAGGTGCTCGAACTCCTGCGCGTCCGCCAGCCGTCCAACGCGATCGCGGACGAACACGAACTGGTACTTGTCCATCACGGTGCGCCGCGTGGTCCGCTTGGGATGCCCGAAGCGGTCCTTGATGATCTTGAAGACCACGTTGAGCGACGGGAGCGTGAACACGCTCATGACGAGCCCCTGCTCGCCCGGCGCGAACTCGAAGCGCGCACCGGGCGCGCCCAAGTGCGCCACGAGGGTGCGGTACAGCTCCGTCTTGCCGTGCTTGTTGTATCCGATCGCGTTGTACAACTCGTCGATGCGCTTGAGCGGCATGATCGCATGGAGAAAGTCCACCACGGCGTGCGGCCGGGCGATCTCGACCAAGAAGTACGACCAGCTGAATCCGAACACGATGCTCGCTTCGTCCTCGCTCAGCAGCACGGCGTCCACGAAGATCCCGTCTTCGTGATTGAGCAGCGGGAGGAGCATGGGCAGCGGCTCATGGCCGTCGGCCCGCAGCAGCCGACCGACGAGATACGCCCCCTTGTTGCGAAAGAACGGCGCCTCGAGCACCTCGATCGCGTCGAAGCCTAACGATCCGCGCACCGTGAGGAGCTCGGCGTCGATGCGCTCGGCGACGCGCTCGGCGTCGGCATCCAGGTCGCGCCAGCGCGCGTCCCACGAGAGATCGTGCAACACGCGGCGCACGACGTCGGCCGTGTCGCCGCGCCACGCATAGCGCCGCGTGACCGGCGGACCATCGTCGATGTCGCCCGGCTCGTTGTCCGGGAACACGTACTCGACCAGCGGATTCACACCCACCGTCGAGAAGATGCGCCGGGTGACCGAATTGAAAAAACTCTCCGCGATCTCACAATCGGCGCGCTCGGCGATCAGCGCACCGTGCATCCACTTGATCTCCTCCCACGTCGTGACATCGGTGACGCAATCGCCCAACATGGCGCGCGTCTGCGCGAGCACCGCATCGACGCGCTGCTTGTACAACACGATGCGCTCCGAGGCATCGCGCTG
Source organism: Gemmatimonadaceae bacterium (assembly GCA_035935375.1). Taxonomy (GTDB): domain Bacteria; phylum Gemmatimonadota; class Gemmatimonadetes; order Gemmatimonadales; family Gemmatimonadaceae; genus JADGGM01. Next base: position 1,819 of record DASYXE010000574.1, read on the forward strand.
CGCCTCGCGCCATTCGCGGCGCACGAAGCGTTCGGAGGCGCGGCGCGTGATCGCGCGGAACCGGCTCTGGTAGGCGTCGTACGCCTCGTGAATCGCGGTCGCGACGGCCTCGACGTTCCCGTTGCCGTTCATGTCACCCGACGTAATTTTGCAGAAGTTCCAACGTATACCGACGACTGCCCAGGGAGCATATGTCGACCTCCACCGTGTCCGAATACAAGCATCTCGCCCCACCAGCCGGCGATCCCATCACGATGCGCGACGGCACACTGTCCGTGCCCGCCGAGCCCGTCATTCCGTTCATCGAGGGCGACGGGACCGGTCCCGATATCTGGCGCGCCTCGCAGCTGGTGCTCGATGGCGCGGTCAGCAAGGCGTACGGCACCAAGCGCCGCATCGCGTGGTACGAAGTGCTCGCGGGCGAGAAGTCCAAGAATCTGCTCAACACGTGGCTGCCTGAAGAGACGGTCGCGGCGATCTCGAAGTATCTGATTGCCATCAAAGGCCCGCTCACGACGCCGGTTGGCGGCGGCTTTCGCTCGCTCAACGTCGCGCTGCGCCAGCAGCTCGATCTCTACGCCTGCGTGCGGCCGGTGCGCTGGTTCGAGGGCGTGCCGTCGCCGGTGAAGGCGCCGCAAGACGTGAACATGGTCATCTTCCGCGAGAATACGGAAGACATCTACGCCGGCATCGAGTACAAGGCGCGCTCGCCGGAAGCGGAGAAACTCATTCGCTTCCTCCGCGAGGAGCTCGGCGCGCGGACGATTCGGTTCCCCGAGTCGAGCGGCATCGGCATCAAGCCGATCTCCGAAGAAGGGACCAAGCGCCTCGTGCGCGCGGCGATCGACTACGCCTTGGCGCAGAAGTACACGAGCGTGACGCTGGTCCACAAGGGCAACATCATGAAGTACACGGAGGGCGCGTTCCGCGACTGGGGCTACGAGACCGCGCGGCAGGAGTACGGGGCGACGGAGCTGGATGGCGGCCCGTGGCTCAAGCTGCCTAACGGACTGGTGATCAAGGACGTGATCGCCGACGCGTTCCTGCAGCAGATCCTGCTGCGCCCCAAGGACTACGCCGTGATCGCGACGCCCAACCTGAACGGCGACTACATCTCCGACGCGCTGGCGGCGCAGGTGGGCGGCATCGGCATCGCGCCGGGCGCGAACATCAACTATCTCACCGGCCACGCGGTCTTCGAGGCGACGCACGGTACCGCGCCCAAATACGCGGGACAGGACAAGGTGAACCCGGGTTCGGTGATCTTGAGCGGCGAGATGATGCTGCGCTACATGGGCTGGGACGAGGCCGCGGATCTCATCGTCCGGTCGCTCGAGAAGACCATCGCGCAGAAGCGTGTGACGTACGACTTCGAGCGCCTCATGCCCGGCTCGACGCTGCTCAAGACGAGCGAGTTCGGGAAGGCGATGGTGGACAATATGTAGGCAGGGACACGCTCCCACGTGCGAAAACGGCGGCCGTTAGGCCGCCGTTTGTGCGTTAGAGTACCGCGTTCAGGTTAGTGAGACAGGTTCGGGTTGTTTGCCCGCTCGATGTCCGGCAGCTTGAGGCACAGCTGCGAGCCATCGGGACCGTACTGGCCGCCGTTGCGGTACGGTGCACCCGGCGGCGGCTGCAACGACATGTTGTTGCGAATCACGTCGTAGAGCCGCTGGCCCTCGAGGAACAGCTCACGGCTCCGCTCCTCGATTACCTGATTGAGCACCGACGCTTGGTCGGTTGCGCCGTTGTAGTCCGGTAGGCCGGCCCGCTCGTGCAACGTGTTGATGATGGTGATGGCGCTGTTCGGATCGCCGTCGCGGACATCCGCTTCGGCAATGATCAGCTCGGCTTCCGACCACTTCGCGATCGGAATCGACGTGCCCACGTCCGAATACTTGAGCTGCTCCCACTCTTCGAGGCCGGACTCGGATAGTTGGTGGAAGTCCACCGTGGGGACTCGATGATCGGGCACGCCGTTGTACGTCATATTCTGGTATCGCGGCCCAACGGACGACGAAATGGCCGTCGAGTTGTTCTCCGCCCAGACCCGGTTTTCGCGACGCACCGTGGTGGACGACGCCGTAGACACGTGCTCGTAGTTGACGTCCCCCGCCACTTGCTGGGCGTCGGCTTTGGCGGCATCCCACAATCCTTGGTCCAACTCGGCGCGCGCCCGTCCAATGTACGCCATCTCGAGCGCGTCTTGATTGTTGTTCGACGATTGCGCCGTGGTGATCGCGAGCGTGAACGATGAATCCGCGGATTGGAGCATCTGCGTCGGGGTCAACTCGGTCCCATAGGTGATCGAGCCATCCGGATTCAGGGTCGAGATGACGGACGAACAGAACATTTCGCCTAACTGGATGCGCGCGTAGCCTGCGTACGCGGCCAAGGTCGCGATCAGGCTGTCGCGGCTGACGCCGCCAGGCATCTGCTGGTCCGTGGCGTTCTGCAGAATGCGCAGCACGTTGTCCGCCGATTCGCGGGCGCGGTTCGTCGGGATGTAGGTGCCTTCGTCATCGCAATCCGCGGTCGAGTACAGCTCCTGGTCGGTGGGCACCACGCGCTTGTCGTACACCCAGCGCGCGGCCGTCTCCGTGGCATCCTCGAGCTCGTCGGTCAGCTCGCCGCCCACGATGATGAATGAGCCTAACGCGCAATCGAAGTCGCCGATCGCGCCGTTGGCCAGGAGAATGGCATTGGCCGGCGTCTCCAGCGGACCCGCTGGAATGCGGCTCGGCACAGGCACGTCGAGCAGGCTGTCACAGGCAGCGAGCGCGCCGAGCAGGAGCGCCGCGCTGAACAGCAGGATGCCCTGTCTCGACCGTCGCGCCGTGGTGTTCCTCTGCGAGAGTTTCATGAGAGTTGTCGGCTGAGTGAGGTCGTCGGTCAAAACGTGAGGTTCAAGGTCAGCAGGAACGATGAGAGCGTCGGTGTCACCGTCTGCTCCCAGGCCACGCTGGTGCCGCGCGAACCGCCAAGGAATTGGGCGGTCGGATCGAGTCCCTTGTAGTTGGTCCACGTCACCAGGTTGCGGCCGGCGAGCGTGAGCGACGCCGTGCGCGCGTGCAGCCGGGACGCCATCTCATCCGACAACGCGTACGAGGCCGAGACCTCGCCTAACCGATAGAAGCTGGCGTTGCTGATCAGGTACGACGGGATGCCTTCCTGCGCGCCGGCAACGATGATCGGGTTGCCGTGCACCGGGTCGGCGAGATCCTTGCACAGGCCGCCGATCTCGAAATAACAGCGGATGCGCAGGTTGCCGTCGAGCTTCTGGAAGTCGAGCTGATAGTCGACGGTGCCGTACAGCTTGAGCCGCTTCCACAGCGTGAACGTGGACGTGAACGCGCCTTCCTTGGTCGGCACGCTCGAGCCCTGGTAGACGTTCGGCGCGTTGGCGCAGTCGACCTGCCCGCCGTGGCCGTCGGCACACATGATGTTGTACGCCGTGCCCGTTCCGTCGACTTGTGCGCTGGTAACCTTGCGCAGGAACCACGCGCCCACCGGGAAGCCATTGACATCTTCCTGATACGTGCCCGGCGAGATCGAGCTCACGCCTGGAATGCCCAGGCTGATGATTTTGTTCGTGTTGTGCGAGAAGGACACCGCCGCGTCCCATTGGAAGTTGTCGCGGCGCACCGGCGTCACATTGAGCACCATCTCTTCACCGGAGTTCTGGATGTGACCGGCGTTCACGAGCATGTCGGACCCGAAGCCGACCGACGGCGCGACCTGTTGGTCGAGAATCGCGTTGTCCGTGTTCTTGTTGTAGTAGGTGAACTCGAGCCCCACGCGATCGTTGAGGAAGCTGCTCTCGAATCCCGTCTCGAATTCCTTCCCGCGCTCGGGGCCTAACTTCGGATTGCCTAACGTGAGCGCCGTAATGGCGGGCTGGTCGCCCGGGCCCGTGACCGGCGCGTACGTCCGGAGCGCCGAGAACTGGTCGGGCTGCTGGCCGGTTTCACCATACGCGGCGCGCAACCGCAGCGAATTGAGCCAATCCACATGGAAGAACGGCTCGTCGCTGACCACCCACGACAAACTCGCCTTGGGGTAGTACGCGCGTTTGAAGTCCGTGCCGAAGGCGCTGTTCTTGTCGGTGCGCAGCGCGAGCGTCAGGTAGCGCCGGTCTTTCCAGCCGATCGTTTCCTGGGCGTAGTAGCCGAGGGTGTTGTTCTCGGTCACGTCCTGGCCGGTGCTCAGTCCCGTCGTGAGAGCGTTGATCGCCGTGAGGCCCTGTGCCGGAAACACGGAGCCGGATGCGCTCACGAACTCGTACTTCTTCGTGTAGTACTGTGCACCGACGGACGTCGCCAAGTTGAGGTCCGACGTCGCGTTGATCTTGGCCGTCGCCGCGTAGTCGTAGGTACGAAATTCGTCGGTGTTGTTCGCCTGATTCTTGTAGCCTAACGCGTCGGTGCCGATGTTCGTGTTGAGCAGCGAGTCGATGCGAAGCGCCAGCTCGACATCCATTGTGTTCACCTGATCAGCGCCCACGATCAGACGCTGCGTAAACCACGACGTCGGTTGGTGGGTGAACTCGATGCTGCCGGTGAAGCGGTTGATGTCCTGGAACATGTGGTACTCTTCGTTGTACTGCCACGGCAACGAGCTGCCGAACCCGAAAAATGCCGGATCGGAGACCGACGCCGGATCCATGAGCATCGTGGTCCACGGGATGCCGCCGTATCCTGCCTCAGGCGCGAGATTGGTGCGCCCCGTCTGATAGCCCATGTGCGTCTCGACTTTGAATTTCGAGCTGGGCTGGATCGTCAGGTTCGCGCGGAAATTCTCGCGATGCAGATCGTTGTCCTGTTCGGCGCCGTCGTCGCGCTCGCTCGTGGCCGACACGTAGTACTGGAAGAGATCGGTGCCACCGCCGATGCCGGCGCGATACTTCCGCGTGTACCCGTTCTGGAAGATGTCGTTGCCTGTGTGGGCCTTGTACGCGTTGTTCAACTGCGTGAAGTCGATCGACTCGAGCTGGCCATTCACCATGTTCCAGTTCGTCGGCCAACGGCCTTGCGGATCCATCACGAAGTTGGTCCCCTGCGTCACGGAAAACTCGTAGCGCGCTGGACCCGACGCGCCTTGCTTGGTCACGATCTGGATGACGCCGTTCGACGCCTCCGTGCCGTACAGCGTCGCCGCCGACGGGCCGCGAATGACTTCGACCTTGGCGATCTCCTCGGGATCGATGTCGTTCCAGCGCGAGATGGAGCTCGACCCGAACGCCTGATTCACCGGGCCGGTCGCCTGGTCATTGTCCATGCGCACGCCGTCCACGTAAATGAGCGGCGTCTGCGTGAGGTCGAAGCTCGAGATGCCGCGGACGCGGATCTTGGCGCCGGTGCCGACCTGGCCCGAGCCTTCGATGACGTCGACGTTAGGCGCGCGACCATTGAGCAGCTCCTGAAAGCTCTGGATGGGCGCGATCTGCTGGATGCGCGTCGCGTCGATCGTCGTCACGGCGTTGCCGATCTCGCGCTTGGTAGCGGCGCCGGCAGTGGCCGTGACGACCACTTCATCGAGGCTCGTGGCGCGCGGCTCGAGCACGAACTGCACGGCCGTATCGCCGACGGTGACGCTCTTGGTCTCCGATGCGTAGCCGATGCGCCGGGCGATGACGGTCGCCGTGGCGCCATTCGCACCGTTGATGCGGAAGTGGCCACTCAGATCCGTGAGGGCACCGAGCGTGGTGCCCTGCACGACGACCTGCGCGCCCGCGACGGGTTGGTTATTGGATTTGTCGGTGACGTAGCCGGCGATGAGGCCTTGCGCGCTGGCCAGCCCGGCGAGCGCCAACTCGAGCGCCATCGCGAGAGTGGCGACGCGCGTGAGGAGGCGCGCCGTGGAACGCGGTCCGCCAAAGCGGTGTCGCGTGCGGCGTGAGACACACGGTGAAACAAGCATGGATGATCTCCTCCGAAGGAGAATCGGAAGGGGACGAGAGAGTGATTCTGGTGTGCAATGCTGGATGCAATCCCGGCGACAGTGCGGGACGAAATGAGAGGTCGCGAACCTCCTTGGCGGGGTGATCTGAACTCGGCGCGTGGTGAACCACGGCGATGTAACGTCGGCTAAAGTATCCCGTGTCCTCTGCCGCGCAAGGTCACCTCGTGTCCGAGCAATGAAAAACGGGGCGCGATCGCCGCTCGGCGATCGCGCCCCGTTCACGTCACTGCCTTACTTCGCGCTCACGGCTCCAACAGCCCCGCCGTCCCCTTGCGTACATCGCGCGCGCCGTGCGCCACTCCAGTGCCCACCGCCAATCCGAATAACAACGCTGCGCCCGTTCCGACCGCCGGTAGGAACCACGCCACCGGCGACGCCACGAGCGCCGCCACCACTCCCGCTATGATTGGTGTGATCCGACGCTGCGCCGCGTCCACGTAACGCAATCGCGTGCGCACGAAATGCCGACTGTTCATGTAGCCGACTACCACAGCGGCCCCGGTTATCGCCAAGCCTAGGATGCCAAGCATGTCGCACCTCCTCTGGCATCTCTACGCGACAGGCACGCGTCAAGTTTCCAGAGGCCCGGTCGACCTACTTCTTCACCATGATCGTCCACTCGGCGTGTCCCTTGAGCGAGATGTACTCGCCGTTCGGCCCCAGCAACGACTCACGGTCGGACCGCAGCACTCCGCGAGCAACAAATCGCCCGTCGCGATCCTTCACCAGGATCTCGCACCCGGGCTCGAGCTCGGCGAGCTGCCACTCCAACTCCGATTTCATCGTGTCTCCAAGGCCGCGCCGCCGGTAGAGGTGCTCCGCACCCGACTGCCCACACTAGGCAGACGACGCGCCTGACGACGGGTTAACACGCTCGGATACCGTTTGCCCACAAAAACTTCGCAATGCGGAGCCCGCCATTTGACGTTTGCTCGAACCGCGCTCCGGGCGTCCTCTTCGTGGCGGAGCGCCGCGCGCTCCGGCCATCCACGCACGTAGAACGTTGTCCCGACACGACATGTACTTCCGGTGGATCGCGACTGCAACCGTAACCGTAGCCTTGTCGGCGGCGCTTGGCGTCGCCGGCACGCGCACGCGCGCCGCCGCGGAATTACCGGCCAATGCAACCGTGCTCCCCATCACCGGCGCCGAGCGACTTCCGCCGCGGGCCAAGCTGCCGCACATCGAGCTCGGCGACACGATGCTCGGCGAGAGCGGCGCGCTGCGTGCGCACTTCGCGTCGCGCGGCGAAGTCGCCGCGCTGTCGTTGGGCGACACTGCACCCTCGATCGAGTCGTGGTCGGTGCCGGGCGGCGTCGCTGGACACCCGTTCACCTTTCTCCCCACGCGGCCGTTCCACACGAAGCTCGGTTCGTGGATCGACAACTATTTGCTTGGCTACTGGCCGGCCGAGCGACGTCGCATCAATTCGAGTGCGTATGCGAATCCCTCGGACTTCATCGAGGTGACACCGGCTAACGAAGACACGTTCGTGTCCGAACACTTTCGCTTGCGCGACTTTCTGACACATGACCAGCGAAACGTGTGGCCCAAGTATCTCGTGCTCCGTGAGGCGTTGCTCGACAAACTGGAGCTCGTGCTCCAGGACCTCGCGCGACACGGCATCGACACGTCGCACGTGGTCGTGTTGTCGGGGTTCCGGACACCCGCCTACAACATGGCGCTCGGCGATGCGAGCGGACGCGCGCGGGAAAGCCGTCACCAGTACGGCGACGCGGCGGACATCATCATCGACGCCGACGGTAACGGCCGCATGGACGACCTCAATCTCGATGGTCGAGTCGATCGGGGAGACGTGCGCGTCATCGAGCGCGCCGTGGAGCGGGTCGAGCAGCGCTATCCGGAGCTCGCCGGTGGTCTTGGCCTGTACGACGCCGAGGGGCCGCACGGTCCGTTCGCGCACATCGACGTGCGCGGCGAAGTGAAGCGCTGGACCCGCAGAGCGCATCCGCTCACTCCGGCTGACAACACGCACGCTGCGGCCGTAGGTGGATGCTACGCAACCGGCGCGTCCGCTGTGCTCTGCGTACACACGCACCGGCATTAAACAGCGTCCGCTCTCGGACCGAACACAAACCCATCGCGCCGGTCTGCTGTCGAAACGAAAGCCCCCTTGCCGGTCGTAGGTGGCTATAGTCGCGCGACGCGACAGGCATCTCGGCGCGTCGCCCGTGCGTCCCGACATACGCGGAGCAGACTCAACGATGGATACCCTGGCCGGCGACATTCGCTACGCGCTGCGCCGTTTGCGCGCGCATCCCGCGTTCACCGCCATCGTCGTGCTCACGCTGGCGTTCGGCATCGGTGCCAACAGCGCGATTTTCAGCGTGGTCAACACGGTGCTGTTGCGGCCACTGGCGTACGCCGAGCCGGATCGTCTGGTCACGATTCAGCACGACTATCCATCGCTCAAACTCGAGGCGCCGGTCTCGGCGCCGGGGTTCCGGGATTATCGCGAGCGCACGCGGCTCTTTACCACCGTCGCGGTGGAAGGCGATTGGACGGCGAACCTCACGGGCGTCGGCGATCCGCAGCGGCTGCATGGCAGCAAGGTGTCGGGCGACTTCTTCCGCACGTACGGCGTGACGCCAATGTTAGGCAGGGCGATCTTGCCCGACGAAGACGTGCCGGGGCGCAACCGTGTCGTGGTGTTGAGCGACGGGCTGTGGCAGCGCTTGTACGGCGGCCAACCCAACGTCGTGGGGCGCACGATGTCGCTCGACGGCGTCGGGTACACGATCGTCGGCGTGATGCCGCCGTCCTTCCACGACTTCTGGTCGACTGATACGGAGCTCTGGACGCCGCTCGCGCTCGCCGACAGCGACTTCGTGCCGCAGCGGTACACCAACGAGTACCTGGAGCTCACGGCGCGGCTCAAACCCGGTGTGACCATCGAGCAGGCGCAGCGCGATATGCACGCGTTCGCCGCGCAACTGCGCCAGGATCACCCGAACGAGATTCCGCACGACTGGACACTGGGCGTCAAGTCGCTGACCCAGCTGGGGACGGGCGACATCCGGCCGGCGCTGCTCGTGCTGTTGGGCGCGGTGGGCTTCGTGCTGCTCATCGCCTGCGCCAACGTGGCGAACCTGATGCTGGCGCGCGCGGCGGGGCGCGCCAAGGAAGTCGCGATCCGCACGGCGTTAGGCGCACGGCGGCGCGACCTGGTGCGGCAGCTGCTGGTCGAGAGCACGCTGCTGTCGCTGGTGGGAGCGGCGCTCGGCTTGTTGTTCGCGTACATCGGCGTCCGGGTGCTCGTCGCGGCGAATCCGAGCAACGTGCCGCGGGTGAGCGAGCTGGGCATCGACGGCCACGTGCTGCTGTTCACCCTGGTCGTGGCGTTAGTCACGGGTGTCCTGTTCGGATTGGCGCCGGCGCTGCAGATGTCGCGCGGCGACATGCACAATACC
>DASYXE010000575.1:0-11143 GCA_035935375.1 Gemmatimonadaceae bacterium
CGGGCGCATCGAAACGCCGGCGCACCATGCGCCACAGCACCCCGATGGCCTGTCGGGCGTTCGTGGGTGAATAGAGACACAGATCCAGCCGGCCGTCGTTCGACCGGATCCCCGGCCCGAGCACGAGCAAGTCGTTCAGCACACTCCCGATATTGGCGATCATCACCTCCGCCGCGTCACGCTCCAGCCCCTCGTTGTCGATCGCAATGCGGGCCCGGAACGTCGCGAAGTCCACCATCTCGGCGAGTGCGGTCGTCGCGTAGGCCAGCGGCCCGAACCAGCGCTTTGCGGTCGAGCGCGTGCGTGCCAGCATGCGGACGTCGACGCCGACGCTCACCGAGAACGCAAACCAGTGCGGTGTCGTCCCGTGGCCGCGTACGCGTCCGAGATCGGTGGCGGCCGTCCTCCCCTCCAAGACGACACGCGCTGCCCCGTCCGCCTCCATCGGAATCCCTAACGAACGGGCAACGAGGTTGCCTGTGCCTCCGGGCAGAATGCCCACAGGACGCCCGGAATGCGCCAATGCACCGGCCACCTCTTTGAGCGTGCCGTCTCCGCCCAACACAACCACGGTGCCGACATTCCCGGCGCGCGCGCTGGCGATCTCGGCCGCGTGTCCGGAACGTTCGGTCCAGACTTCGTCCACGGCCGCGCCCGCCGACTCGAATACGCGTCGCGCGATGGACACCATACGTGCCGCGCGGCGTGCGGCCGGATTGACGATCAGGAGATAGGGACCGCCGCTCAGAAGCTCCACTCGCGGAACAGATCGATGCCGTATTGCGGCGGACGGCTGCCGATCGACGTGAGGCCCGGATGGCAGAGCAGCGCCGCCGACGACGGCTCGATGCTGGCTTGCAGCGAGTATCCGTCCGCGAGGCGCTGCTCCACCGTAAGGCCCAACGATTGCCCGAAGGAAATCCCGGACTGCTGGCCGGACAATCCGCACAAGCCGGCGTTCACCGTGACGAACGTCTTGTTGCCCAACTGCTTGCCCACGCCGATGCGCGTGCCGGACAGGAAGCCCGTCGTTGCCCCCGTCGTCGGATCGCTCGTGCTGCCGGTTTGCACCTGCACGTAATCGATGAATCCAACCTGGTCCGCCAGTGCGCGCTCGAGCACCGCGCCCACACTCGGCAACAACGCCGCCGCGACTTGTTGCAACACCGGATTCGTCGTTTGGTCCGGATTCGTCGAGAACGACGGCTGTCCGAAGACCAGGTAGCTCAGGATTTCCGTGTTGGACAACGTGAAGCGCGCGTTGCTGGTCAGATCGAGCTGCGGGTTGGTCGGCGTTCCGCTGATGTGCGCGACGAGCTTCACGTCATCCGCGATCTGCCGGTTAGGCTGACGCACCGTGTAGGTGGCCCAGATGCTCAGATCCGGCGGAATGTGCGGGTCGCCGTAGAAGGTGACCGATCCGCTGTCCACTTGGAACGTGCGCTGCACCACACCAAGGTCCAACCGGTACGTCCCACGGCTCACCCGCAGGACGCCGCTCTCGACGCGCTGCGTGCCGATTTTCCCCAGCGTCATGCTGCCGGCCAACTTGATGTTCGCTTCCTCGGACCGGAGCCAGACATCATCGCCGACGCGCACCGCGAAGCTCGGAATGCTCAAATGCGTCACGAGGCTGTCGAGCAGCGGGTTGGTCTCGAGCAGGCTGCGGTTCTGCACGAGATTCGTGTCGACGATCGTGTACGCTTCCGGGTCGTTCAGGTTCACCACCTGCTTTCGGTAGACGTCCGAGATGTACAGGTTGCCTTTGTCGACGGTCATGTCGCCTTGCAGCACCGGCTGCTGGAACGTGCCGGTGAGCTGCAGGGCGCCCGTCACCTGCATCTGCGCGAAGCCGCGCTTGTCCAGCGCCTGGAAGTTGTGCGCGGTGACCGTCACGCCGAAGCCGAGGGTCGTCACGTCGCGCCAGTTCGGCACGGCGAACCCGCCGGTCACGCTCAAGCGGCTGCCGCCGATGTCGCCACTGGCGGCCGTGAACGTGTCCACGCGAATGCTGTCCGGCGTGAACGCCACCCTGGCTGTGATGTCGCTCAGCTTGACGCCAATGCGCGGCACCGCCACCGCGCCCGAGCTCACGCGCGCGGAACCGGTCACCTCCGGGTGCGAGAAGGTGCCGCCGATGTCGAGCAGCGCCGACGCGGTCCCCGAGCCGTTGGTGAACTCCGGCGAGATGCCGTTGAGCAGCGACAGATCCACGCTGTCGGCGCGGATCTGCCCGCCTAACGAATCGCCGAGCAGGCGCTGATTCACCCGCGTGAACGCCAGGTCCACGGGCAGCGTCGCCCGCGCCGTCACCAGCACGGTGTCCTTGTTGTACACGTCCACCCGCGCGCCTAACCGACGCGAGGCGTAGTCGCCCGACACCGTCGCCAGCGGCAGGTGCAGGTCGCCCAGCTGCGCATCGCGGAATCGGCCGGTCGCGTGCATCACCGGATCGCTCCGGACGCCCGTCACCCGCAGATCGAACGTCGTACTGCCGCCGAACGGCCGAGTGGTCTGCAGGAGCGTCCCCACGTCGGCGAGCGCGACGCTGTCCGCCGACACCTCCGCATCGATGGCGTCGTGCTGCGGTACGGACCCGCGCACGCGAACCACACCGGCCGTCGTGCTGCGCATCACCGCCGAGTCGGTCGCGAGGCCATTGCTGTCCGCCACGATGTGCGTCGGCATCGCCAGATGCCACGCGTGATCCTTGAGCGTCGCGCCGGCCGTGTCGATCGTGACGCGCGTCGAGGCCGCGTCGCGCGCGAAGCTCACCTGCGCGCCGGCACGGTAGGCCCCGCGCGCCGAATCGGCCACCACCACCAGTCCGATCGATCCCGATGAACGATCCGCGAGCACCACCGAGCCCGCAATGCTGTCCAGCCGAATCTTGGCGATGATCACGCTGTCCATCGCGCCCGACATCGTGCCCGCCGGGGCGTGCGGCAGTCCGCGAAACGCGTACGTGCCGGTCACGCGGGATACCACGTTGTCGCCGTACGCCAGGTTCTGGCCGGTCACGGTTCCGCGCGTTTCCATCGTGTCGATGGATCCCGTGAGGATGCCATCGCCGTGCAGCGTTCCGCTCAACTCGTCCGGCGTGTCCGTGGTATCGGCCGTCGTGTCCGCCTGGCCGTCGCCCGTCGCGGTCTCGATCGACAACCCCAGCATGGGCGCGAGCGCGCCTAACGAATCGACGTCGACCAGGTAGTGGAGCGAGTCTGGCGTCTGCGGCCGGAGGCCGATGGCACCGCTGGCCGTGGCATGGAGGAGATTCGTCTGCACCGCCATCGAGTCGACGCGCATCCGGCCATTGCCGAACGTCAGCGCCGCCGTCGACCGCCGGATCTCGATCGAATCGATGCGCGACGAATCGAGCACCACCGACGCCGTGCCGACCAAGTTCGGCACCGAGTCGCCGTGCACGTCGGCGACCATCGTGCCCGTCAGCTCGCCCGGCGGAAGCGTCGAATCCGCCATCAGCAGCGCCAGGTCGAGCCCGCGCGCGGTGAACGTGGCCCTGGCGCCGTACGTCGGTGCCTCGAGATTGAACTCGCCGTCGGCGCCTAACTGCCCGGCCGGCCCCGTGAGCGACGTGCGCAGCTCGAGATCCGCCGTCGTGCCGCGCGCGATCAGCGGCCCCGTGTACTCGCCGCGAAACGCCACGCCCGGATACGAGCGCGCGAGCGTCGTGAATGAGAGCGGCGACGCGACGAGATTCACGTCGAAGGCGGTCGTCGTGCCGTACGTGACGCGCCCCTGTCCCGTGACGTGCGTCGCCGGCCCGGGCCCGTCGCGCTGCGTCAGGTCCGCGTTGCCGAACCGCAGGTCCGTCCACACCGAATCCAGCGTCGCCGTGCCGCTGATCGTGCCGCCTAACTTGGCGAACGACGGGAACAGGAAATGAATCGTGCGCAGGTCGAGCGCCCCGAGATTCACGTGCAGACCCAGGAACTTCGCCGCCGACGGCCTGAGGATGTCGAGCGCGCCGCCGCTCGCGACGAGCCGCGTCACCGCGCCCGGTACGTGCGCGTCGTCGAACGCGAGCCGTGCGTCATCGACGGCGAACCGGTTGAGCGGGCCGCCGCGCGCCCGCACGGTCCCCGTGAACTGCCCCTGCCAATCCACCGGGAACGCGCCGCCGTTGAACGCGCGCAGGAGATCGAAGTCGAGCGGCGCCACCGTCACCGATAGATCCTTCACCGCGAGCACCGGGCCGCCCGCCGCGAACGTCATCGCGCCTTCGAGACGCGACCGCGTCGTGCGGACATCCATGTCGCTCAGCACGTAGTCGAGCACGTGCAGGTTCGTGCTGTCGTTCTTGATCGTCAGGCGCATGCGCCCGCCGCCCGTGCGCGGCAGCGTCGGATACACCCACGCCACATCGGCCAGCGACACCGAATCGCCGGTCACGTGCACGTCGTATCGCGTGGGAATGTCGCCGCCCCACCAGACCTTTCCGGTCGCGGACCCCGTGCTCCCGGGTAAGTCGAAATGGTGAATCGTGAGCCACACCGAGTCGCCGCGAATGGTCACCGGCCCCGCCACGTGCCGCAGCCGGAACGGTGGATCATCGATGTCGACGCCGAGCGAGTCCGCCTGCACGAATCGCCCGCTGCTGTCCGGATCCGCGATGCGCACCGCGCTCGCGACCAGCTCGAGGTGCGTGAACCGGCGCGTCTGCTTCACGCCTTCGCTCGTTCGGCGAATCACGTGCGACGTGTCGCGAATCGCCACGCGGATCGCACTGTCCCGCCGCGCTCCGTGGAGCGAGTCGGGCGGGTCCCACCGCTGCGTGAGAATCACCGTACCGTCGTGAATCGTCACGCCCGACATCGCGAAGTAGTCGCCGAACCGCAGCTCCCGCGGCTGCGGGACGCCCGGCAACGCCGGCTTGCTCGGCGCGCTCGGAAAGATGTGCTGGTAGTTCCACGTCTGATCCGCGTGGCGCCGCAGATTGATCACCGGATGCGCCAGCTCGACCGACGACAATCGGATACGCTTGTCCACCAGATCGCGCAGGTCGGAGTGGAGCTTGATCGGCCCCGACGCCACGAACAGCGAATCCTCGGCGTCGCGAATCGCGAGCGAGTCGATGGTGAACCCGCTCAGCAGATTCCCGCCTAACCGGCCGACGTAAATCGAGCCCTTGCCGCGCAGTGCCTCGACGAGCGTCTGCTGCACGTAGTTGCGCACCCAGCGGCGGCCGACGTCGGTCTGCGTGAGCGCCAGCAGCAGCCCCACGACGGCGAGACCGATGAGAAACAACAGCCCCGCGCTCACGATCGCGACCAGCCGGCGGCGCGTCATCCTAAAACGCCTGGCCGATGCTGAAGTTGAAGGTGAGCCGGCTGAAGAACGAGCCCGTGTTCACCGGACGGAAGCTCGACGGGCAATCGACGCCCGGCACCACGACGCCGCGATCGAACGGGTTGTTGGGACTCACGCACCGCAGGGCGTCGCTCGTCCGATCCACGAAGTACACTGAGCCGAGCGAGGACGGATACGGATTGTACGCCACGTCCACGCGGAACGGCCCGACGAACGAGTTGACGCGCACGCCGATGCCTGGCGTTAGGCGCACGTCGCTCAGGCTCACATGGTCCGTCGGACGGTTCCACACCAGCCCGGCGTCCACGAAACCCGCCAGCTGCACCAGGTCGCGCAGGAACGGCGACGGCGTCCGGAGCTCCAGGTTGCCCACCAACATCGTGTTGCCGCCCGTCGGCGAGAATTGCAGGATCCGCGCGGAATCGCTCGCCGTGTACACGTGCCGGCCCGCGACGACCGAGTCCCGCACACTCGTCGAGTCCACGATGTACACCAGCGGGCCTAACAAGTTCTGACTGTAGCCGCGTACCGAGTTCGGACCGCCGGCGTACAAGCGCTCTTCCGGCGGAACGAAGTCGGTGGCCGGGACCGTCGAGAACCCGCGCAGCACGCCCGCCAGCTCGAGGCGCGCCGCCAGCACCGTCTTCCCGCCAAGGCTCCGGTAAAACGACGCGTCGCCTTCGGCGCGCGTGAATCGCGACGCACCCGCCGTGTCGAGACTCGTCGTGCCGCTCCGCAGCAGCACCTGGAGGATCGACCCGCGTGATGGATCGAGCGCGTTGTTCGTCCGATCGCGCACCAGCGTCGCGCTCAACACCTGCAAGCTGCTGTTCTCCTGCAGGCGCGCGATGTCCGCCAGACTGCAGCGGTTGAAGATCTGACAGAACACCGCGGGATCGGCTTTCGTCCGGCCGTACTCGAGCTGATAGCCCAGCGTCAACGGTAACCCGGGGCGGAGGTCACGCGGCTGCAGATCGCGCGTCACTTGGCCCAACACACCGATCGGCGTGTAGCGAACGTACGTGCGGAACTCCGACGTCCGCTCGCTGAACACGGTGATCGACGGGATGTTCCTCGGGCCGAACAACGATGGCAACCGGAGGGTCGCGCCCGCGTAGTAGTTCACGAGGTTGCTGAACGCCGTGTCCTGGCGCACGCTCGACGGACAGAGCGCGATGTGCGACAACCGCGCGTTCAGCTCGAGCCACTGCGCGCCGCCGAAAAAGTTTCGATCGGTGAGCCGCCCTTGGGTGCGCGCGCAGTCCAGCGACGCCCAGCCCACGCCCACGCGCATCGACTTCATCAATCCTTCGGCCACGAATACGCGCACCGTGAGCGACGTGTCGTTAGGCTGCAGGCTGTCCGGCAGCAGTTCGACGTCCACGTGGTTGTACGTCTCGAGCGCGTACAGATCGCGCTGCGATCGCAGGAGGTCGCGCTGCCGGTACAGATCGCCCGTGTTGATCGAGAGCAGATCGTGCACGGTCTCCGTGTCGATCGCCGGCTTCTGCCCCGCCTTGTTCGCTTCGGCGACGATGTCGATCCGGCCGACGTGCGCGACCTTCCCCGGCAAAAACGTCAGCCGCACCTTCGCGCGGTTCGCCGCCTCGTCCACTTCGATGTCGCGCAGTGGGTCGCTCGCGTGCGCGTAGCCGTTGTTCAGCAGGCGCGTCACCGCCGTGTCGATCACCGATCGCAGCGTGTCGCGGTCGTAGATGCCGCCGCGCAGCCGGTCCATCGGACGCACCAGCCGGTCGCGCAATCGGTCGGGGACCGAGTCCAACCCCGCCACCGTCAGCGAGTCGATCCGCACCGGCGGACCTTCGGCGATCTTGAACAGCACCGACACCGCGGTCGGCCCGTTAGGCGAAACCTGCGGCGTGGCCTGCGTGTGATAATAGCCGTGCTGCCGGTACAGCAGCCGCAGCCGCAGCGCGTCGCGCGCGACCTCCAACGTGTCCAAACAGTGCGCGGCGCCGATCGGAATGTGCAGCACGCGCCGCCACCAGCTCGACGGCGTCGTCACGATCGCGTTGCTCAGTTGGTTGTCGGAGAAGTGGTCGTTCCCGTCGAACGACAAACTGCGAATCTGGAGGTCACCCGGGCCGCCACTGCCGCTACACGAGAGATCCTGCGCAGGCAGTGGTCGCGCCAGCACGACGAGCGCGAGCGCGAGAACGAGCCGCCGCATCAGGCGTGAGGCGTCCCGGCAACCACAATCGAATGGAGGGAAAGGACCGGCACGATCTGCCGGCCATCTCGCGATGCGCGCATGTTCGCTCTCACAACCTGACGATTCCTTGTCACTACACCGCTTGCACGAGAATCGTGCCCGGTCCCCGCTGTTTCGCTCGCCGCTTCATCTCGGCCGCCAACGACCCGATGTGACTGACCGAGATCCACCGCTCCGGATCCACGTACAGAATCGCCGTCGACAACCGCGCGATTGGAAACTCCCGCGCGCGCCCCTCGCGATCGATGCCCATGAAGTGCCCGCGCCGGAGCGCTTCTTCACCCACCGCCCGCCCGGCAACTTCCACGAACCGCACCGCGCACTCGCGCGCGATCGCTTCCGCGTGCTGCTCCGTCGTGACGACGATGAAATCATCGCCGCCGATGTGCCCAACAAAATCGTCTCGGCTCCCCACGACATCCACCGCATTGCGAATCGCGTGACCCATGTCCCGGATCACCACGTCGGCGATCGTGAAGCCGAACGTGTCCGCAAACGGCTTGAAGTTGTCGAGATCGATGTAGCAGATCGCAAATCGCTCGCGCAGCTTCGCCCGCCGCGCGATCTCCTCTTCGATCGCCTGACCGCCCGGCAGTCCGCTCGTCGGGTTGCGATCGCCCTCGCGCCGCACCAACCGCAGCAACGCCACGATCCGCGCACGCAGCTCGCGCGGATCGAACGGCTTCGCCAGATAGTCGTCGGCGCCCGCCTCGAACGCTTCCACCTTGTGCTCGACGTCGCCGCGCGCCGTGAGCATGAGCACCGGAATCCGCGCCGTGAACGGGTTCAACTTCACCGCGCGACATACCTCGATCCCCGACATTCCCGGCATCACGAGATCGAGGACCAACAACTCAGGCTCGCGCGCTTGAATTGCCGCGAGCGCCGAAGCGCCATCGGGCGCGAGATGCACTTCGTGCCCCGCCGAAGCGAGGATCTCGCGCACCATGAGGCGCATGTCCTCGTGATCGTCGACGCACAGGACGTAACTCACGATTGACGCTTTACTTGAGGCCCGGTAAGTTCACTCGTTTCCCACTCGAAGTCAACGAGGCGCCGTCTGCGCACGATTCGCTTCTCCCTCGCGGTTGTTCTCGCCGTCGTTCCGCTTTCGTTCGTGAGCGCCTGCCGCGGCGCCGACTCCACTCCGCAGCGCAAAACATTCATCGATTCGCGCGACCGCTACGATCCGCGCTCGCTCGATCCCGCTCTTTCTACCGACGTGCCAACGGGCCGCGCCGTCTCGTACCTCTTCGACGGCCTCACCCAATTCACTGTCGACGCACGCCTGGCACCCGCCCTCGCCGAACGCTGGGATGTCTCCGCCGACGGGCGCACCTACACGTTCCACCTGCGGCCACACGTCACGTTCCACAACGGACTCGCGCTCCGCTCCCGCGACGTCGTGCACAGCTTCGAGCGCGTGCTCGATCCGCGCACGAAAGGCGGCCGCGGCTGGCCGCTCTATCCGATCTCCGGTGCACGCGCGTTCGCAGCGGGAAGCGCGTCCACGATCAGCGGTCTCGACACGCCCGACGACAGCACGGTGCGCATCACCCTCGACACCGCGCTCGCGGTCTTCCCAAAACTACTCGCGATGCCCGTCGCGTCCATCGTGCCCGACAGCGACACGGCGAATTTCTCCCAGCATCCCATCGGGACCGGACCCTGGCGCTTCGTCCAGTGGAAGCACGACGACTACGTGCTCCTGGCGCGCAATCCGTCGTACTGGGGCGGCGCCCCTCGGATCGACTCGCTCGAGATCCGCATCGTCCCCGAGCCCAGTACATCGGTCGCCGAGTTCCAGGCCGGCAATGTCGACCTGCTCTACGTACCCGAAGCCGAGACCGGACGCTGGGAACACACGGACGAAAAAAGTGCATTCCTCGTCTCGGCGCCCGCGCTCCGGTTGTGGTACGTCGCCATCAACTGCACCCGCGGCCCGCTCAAAGATCCTCGCGTTAGGCAGGCGCTCAACGACGCGGTCGACGTGCGCACCATCCTCCAGCGACTCGTCGGCGGTCGCGGCAGCCTCGCCGCCGGCGTCATCCCACCCTCGCTCGACGGCGCCGATACGACCCGCCGTCCGTACGGCTACGACCCGGCCAAAGCACGCTCGCTCCTTGCCGCCGCTGGCTACCAGAAAGGATTCGCCGTCCAACTGTGGGTTGGGCAGGACGAGACCTTCCAACGTGTCGCGCAATCCATCCAGGCGTACCTGGCCGCCGTCGGCATCCGCGTGACCCTCGTCCAACGCGACAACTCCGCCGCGCGCGAGGCATCACGCCACGGCGATGCGGATCTCTTCATTAAAGACTGGTACGCCGACTATCCCGACGCCGAGGACTTCTTGAACCCGCTGCTCGTCGGCGCCAACCGCGGCGTTGGCGGCAACGTCTCGTTCTACGACAATCCAACCGTCGACGATCTCGTCGCGCGCGCGCGCACCACGGCCGACGCCGCCAAACGCGCCGCCCTGTACCAGCGCGCAGACTCGATCGCTTTCCGCGACGCGCCGATGATCTACCTCTTCTTCTACAACGAGCTGTACGCGGTACAGCCGTGGATCAGAGGATTCAAGGCACCGGCGATTTTCAACGGCCAGCGCTTCCTCGACGTCTCGATCGGCGGACCCGTCTCGGCCGACGCCGCTGCGCGCGACAGCACCACGCGCGACAGCACGGCGCCGCATCCCTGACCGCCGCAGCGGAACGCGCACCGGCCAATGGGCACGTTCCTCTTGAGGCGCCTGCTGCTCGCGATCCCAACGCTGCTCGGCGTGCTCGTCGTCGTGTTCGCGCTGCTCTACATCGCGCCCGGTGATCCGGTGATGGAGATGGTCGGCGAGCGCGCCGACTCCGCGACCATCGCCCAATTGCGCAAGCAGCTCCACCTCGACGAGCCGCGCCCCAAGCAGTTCGCCTCGTACGCATCGGGCGTGCTCCGCGGCGACCTCGGCACGTCGTTCATCACGGGCCGCCCGATCGCCCGCGACATCGCGGAACGATTCCCCAAGACGCTCGAGCTCGCGAGCGCCGCGATGCTGCTCGCCGTCGTGTTAGGCATCTCGGTGGGGGTGATCACCGCCGCGCACCCGGGCGGCTGGCTCGACCGGCTCACGCTCGCGTTCACCTACCTCGGCATTTCGTTCCCGGTCTATTGGGTAGGCCTGATCCTGATCCTGGTGTTCGCGATGATCCTGCGCTGGCTGCCGCCATCCGGCACCGGCGGCCTCGCGTACCTCATCCTGCCCGCATTCGCGTTAGGCACGCGCTCCATCGCCTTCCTCGCCAGAATGACGCGCTCGGCCATGCTCGAGGTGTTGGGCAGCGACTTCATCCGCACTGCCCGCGCCAAGGGCCTGCCGCGCTCCGTCGTCCTCGCCCGCCACGCCCTGCGCAACGCGCTCATCCCCGTCGTCACCGTGATCGGCCTCGACTTCGGCTCGTACCGCACCGGCAGCATCCTAACGGAAACCGTCTTCAGCTGGCCCGGACTCGGCCGCTACGTCGTCAATGCCATCGGCAAACGCGACCTCCCCGCGATCCAGGGAAGCATCCTGTTCCTGAGCGTGGTGTT
>DASYXE010000576.1:0-2002 GCA_035935375.1 Gemmatimonadaceae bacterium
CGGAGCCGGGTGGTGGCGACAAGCAGCGAAGGGACGAACGCGCCCTCTGGAGGGACCGTCCCGACTGACGGTGGGTGCCGGGTCGCGTAGCTTTTCATGGTGATTCGCCGACGCGGCACCATTGCCGGTCACGAAGGGGATGCAACGTGAGCACAACGCTGACATCGCACGCGGCACCGCTCGAGCGCCGAAACGCAGCATCGCAGCCCGTTTCGCCGCCCTGGAAATGGAGCTGGGTATGGGTCGGCGCGTTCGCCGCGTACACGGTGTTCATCATCCTCACCGCACTACAGAACGCCGTCTTTGCCTCGCGGAGCGGGACGCCAATCGGGTGGTACAACATCATCATGAACCGCGCACTGGAGGAGTATTCGTGCGCGCTGTTCGTGCCCGCTCTGTTCTGGCTGGTGCACCGGTTTCCGATCGATCGCCGGCACTGGCTCTCGCACGGCGGCGTGCTGCTGGCCGCCAGTGTGGTCTTCGTGATCGTCAAGTACGCGGTGATGCAGCCGGTGTCCGCGCTGGTGGTGCACGGCCCAACGGACTCGGTGGGCACCGCGATCATCTCGAACATCGTGGCCGTGTTGTTCGACTTCTGGGGCGTGATCGGGGTGGCGCACGCCATCGAGTTCTATCGGCGCGCGCTCGACCGCGAGCGGACGGCGCTGCAGCTGCGCGCCCAACTGTCGCGCGCGCAGCTCGACGCGCTGCAGTCGCAGCTGCACCCGCACTTCCTGTTCAACACCCTGCACGCCGCATCGACGCTCATGCACCGTGACGTCGAGGGTGCGGACGCGATGCTCACGCAACTGGCCGACTTGCTGCGAGCGACGCTGCGCCGGCCGGGCACGCACGAGATCCCGCTGCACGAGGAAATGGCGCTGCTCGATCGCTATCTCGCCATCATGCGCACCCGGTTTCGCGACCGCCTAACGGTCGAGTCCGACGTCGCCCAAGGGGCGGCCGACGCGCTCGTGCCGTTGTTTCTCTTGCAACCGCTGGTCGAGAACGCGCTCGAGCACGGCATCGCGCGCCGGCCGGGCGCGGGCCGTCTCGAACTGTGTGCCGAGCGAGTCGGGACATGGCTCCGGATCAGCGTCGCCGACGACGGCCCCGGGTTTTCGGGCAATACGCCGCGCGACGACGGTGTCGGCCCCGCCAACACGCGTGCGCGGCTCGAGGAGCTGTACGGCGACGACCAATGCCTAACGATAGAACCATCGTCGCCGGCCGGCGGCACGCGGGTGATCATCGAGCTGCCGTTCCGGCCCGCGTCCGCGCAGCCGTCCGCGGCCGCCGCCGAGGCATGAGCGCACGGACCGTCGTCATCGCGGACGACGAGCCGCTCGCGCGCGAGCGCATCCGCACGTTGCTCGAGGCACATCGCGACTATGCCATCGTCGCCGAGTGCAGTACCGGCTCGGAAACCGTCGACGCCATCCTCGCGCATGCTCCGCACCTGCTCTTTCTGGACGTCAAGATGCCCGTCCTCAATGGCATCGAGGTACTCGATGCGCTCGACGAGCTGCGCAGACCGCCCGCCATCGTGTTCGTGACCGCCTTCGATGCCTACGCCGTCAAGGCGTTCGACGTGAGCGCGGTGGACTATCTACTCAAGCCGTTCGACCGCGAGCGCTTCGACCAGGCGTTGCAGCGCGCGGCGGTGCGCATCGAAGCGTCCGGCGGCAAAGGGCCGGGCGTGGGTGGCGCGGTTCGCGCCTTCATGGAGACACTGCGCGCGGGCCGCGAATACCCCGAGCGGTTTCCGGTGCGCGGGCCTCGGCACCTCTATTTCGTGCAGGCGGCCGAGATCGAGTGGGTTGAGGCGTCGGCGAACTATGTGCAGGTGCACGCCGGTAGCAGGGTCCATTTCATCCGCGACACAATGACCGCGTTTGCGTCCAAGCTCGCGCCCGATAAGTTCATCCGCGTGCACCGCAGCGTGATCGTGAACATCGACCGGATCCAGCGCATCGAGCCGCGCGGCCACGGCGACTACCTG
>DASYXE010000577.1:0-11335 GCA_035935375.1 Gemmatimonadaceae bacterium
CTCGGCGACACTGCCGCCGCCGACGATCACCGCGTCCACCCGCGCGCCGTCGAGCGCGATCGGATACGCGCTCACAGGAAGCGTCCCTTGAGCGGGTCGATCATGCGGAACGCGATGTAGAGCACCACCACGCCGGCGAACAGCACATTGGTGAGCATCGCGGCGCGGTGCGCGCACCATCCCCGTACCACGCGACCGATAGTCAACGCGGTGACGGCGAGCCACGCACTGTAGGCCCAGACCATTTTGATCGCGTGTCCCGTGCGATACTCGAGCGCGTAGCTCGACGCGAGGCCAATGCCGACTGTCAGTGCCAGCCAACCGGCGACGACGGCCACGTGATTCACGCGGTCGAGCGTTTCGAGCGGCGGAAAGAATCGGAAGATCGCGCCGAAGCGGCGCGACTTGAGCTCGCGTCGCTCCACGAGATACATCACGCCCGCACCGGCGGCCGTCGCGAATGCCGCGATGCCGAGGAAGCTGAGGGCGATGTGTGAGGTGAGCCACACACCGCGCATGCCGTTGGCTTCGGGGCCCGGCACCATGCCGGCGAGCGAGGCAAAGCCGGTGAGCAGCGCGGCAAGCGGTGCCGCGAACAGCGTCAGGCTCACCTCGCGGGCGAGCGCCTCCACCGTGAGCAGCGTGATCGCGACGAGCACGGCCGCAAACGACATGGCGGGGCCGAGGCCGGTGAGCGGCGGCTCGTTGTGGATGCGGACGAATTCAACGAGCGCGACCGCGTGCACGGCGATGCCGGCTGCCAGCACCCAGACGACGCTGCGTACCGGTGCCCGAATTGGACGCGCGAAGGGAATGGCCGCCAATCCCGCAGCAGCGAGATACAACACAATGGCGACGGCATGCGCGAGAGCGATCATGTCGGTGCGTAATCTACTGAGGATCAGGCAGATCCGTACATGGGCCTCCCAACTTTCCCCGCAAAAAAACGGAGACGGGGAAGGCGCGCGTGTGCGCCTTCCCCGTCTCCGTCATCATGCGATCGTGCCGTGCTCGTGCACGGCGAAGCCGGCGATCACGGCATGCGCGCGGTGACGCGTGCGGCCGTGCCTTCCTTGATCGACGGCTGACGTTGGTCGAGAATGATCGCCGTCGTGCCGTGGTCCGTCACCTTGACGACCTGCGCCAGCGCAATCGCTTCCTCGGGCAGCGTCACCTCATCGGCCGTGCCGGGAATCGGCGCCTTCTCGCGCGGACGATACAGCGTGAACTCGTCGCCGAGCTTCACGCCATCTTTCGCGGTCGCATCGAGAATGATGTAGCTGCCGATGGACGGCAGCACCGCGCGGGACGGAACGTAGATCACGTGGCTCTGCGGTCCCAACGCCAGCGGTGCGGCGTGCGCGTCGGTCGACATGTTGAATCGATCGAGCGGCATCACGCTCTGGCCGATCAACACCTCGTCGTACTGTTGAATGATGCGGACCGTGGTCGCTTCGCCGCCGTTGTCGGTGGCCTCGACCTGCACGATGGCGGTGGGCTGCATCACCTGACCGCCGTCCAGCAGCACGGGGCCGCGATTGAACACCATCAGGCGATCGCCTTTCGCCGCGACGACGCCAGCGGGCAACGTGATGTACGCGCGCGTCTCGGGACCGAGTCGGTCAGCGACGGCTAACGTCTTTGCGATGCCGGGAATCTCAGCGGTCGCGACCAGCTTGCCCTGTCCCTTGGGTCCGCCGACGGCGTCTAACCAGGGCGCGGCGTAGAACTCACCGACGCGAACCGGCGTGTGCTCGTACTCGAGCGACGTGGGCTCGAGGTGGCTTCCGCCCGAGAGCCGCTTGCTGATGTCTTCGTGGAATACGGTAGGACCACCCGAGCGCATTGGTACGGCCTCGGGCTCGAAGCGCGGCTCCATCTGATCGGACGCCACGTTCTGCACGCCGCCGCCACCTGGGATGCGCAACACCTGGCCGGGATAAATCCAGTGCGGATCGCGAACGATGGTGGTGTTGACTCGGTAGATCTCGGGCCACAGGAAGGGGTCGTTCAAATACGTCTGCGACAGATCCCAGAGCGTGTCGCCCTTCTTGACCGTATGCGTCTGCCCGGTTTGAGTCGAGTCGGACGGATTGACTTGCGTGCTATCGGCCGGCGTCGTGGTCATCACTGCCGCCGGTACGTGTGTGGTGTCAGTAGCCTGGGGCGCGGCCTGCGTATCCGCTGGCGCCGGCGTTTGTGGCGCGGGCGCGGGTGTGGGTGCCGGCTGCGACGTCGAGTCTTGTTGGGCGGGAAGCGCCGTCGATACGGCTGCTGCAGCGAGCAGCGCGACTAACCAGCCAGCACGACTGTTCGGGCGCATGGCCGACTGCCCATGAGCTGCGGAGTGCGTGAACGGACGCATGTACGCCTCATGATCGGTGCGGGAACCAGCGGGAGCGATGACGAAGTCCGGGCGTCTTGGGCGCCCGGCTCCTCGCTAGTGAGACGCGCCGGATACGTCCGAGTCACGGCTGACCGAATGCGCTCGGTCAGAATGGAAGATCGTCGTCTTCCTCTTCGAGTGAGCCCTTGAAGTCCTCGAATTCTCCGCTCGCACCGCCGCCGCCAGTACCTGAGCTCGCCGAGGAGCCTACGGCGCCCCGGGATCTGTCAGACGATGCGCGACTGCGAGCGGGCGCTTCACCGTCCATACCATCTGCAGCGGCGCCGGCCCGACCCGAGAGCATGATCATCTCGCGCACGTTGATCTCGGTCATGTAGCGCGTCTGGTTCTCTTTGTCCTGCCACTGCCGGTATTCGATGCGCCCCTCGACGTACACCTTGTCGCCCTTCTTGAGGTAGCGCTCAACGATGTCCGCCAGTTGGCTGACCTTGGAGTTCCACACGACGCAGCGGTGCCACTCGGTTTTCTCTTGCTTGTCGCCCGAGGGCCCATTCCAACTGCGGCTGGTGGCGAGTGAAAACGTCGCCACTCGGTTACCGCCCGACGTGGAACGCACCTCGGGATCTGCGCCGAGGTTTCCGATCAACGTGACTTTGTTCAAGCTTCGACTCACAATGCCTCCTGGCAGATGGCGAGATCACTCGCGGACGACAGTATAGACAGGCAGCGATCGGGCCGCCAGCAAACGAACGCGAACAGGTACAAATCATCGCGGCGCATCGGGCCGCGGCTGTCGCAAATCGAGTTTGAGGACCAGCGCATCTTCGGTGGGCGCCCGGTAGTAGCGCCGTCTGCGTGTGACCTCCTCGAAGCCGCGGGACGCGTAGAGCGATCGTGCGGTGTCGTTCGAGTCGCGCACCTCGAGATACACCGAAGCCACCTTCCGGGTACGCGCCGTGTCGAGTGCCGTGTCGAGCAGCATTCCGCCGATGCCGCGGCGGCGTGACGTCGACGCGACGGCAAGATTCGCGATCTCGCCCTCGTCCGCGACATACCAGGCAACGACGTATCCATGGACCAGGCCGTCGTCACCGCATGCGACGGCGAACAGCGACCGCGTATCGCTCAGCAGCTGCTCGAACGACGATCGCGTCCACGCGTCGCTGAATGCCTCGGTTTCGAGCTGCACCACGCGATCGACGTCCGACGCGGTCGCGAAGCGAATGCGTATGCCGTCGCCCGTCTCGCGGCACGGAAGCGGAGGAAGCCGAACGGTGGGGCGCACCGAGTCACCGGCTTCTCAAGGGCCTTCCGTGCGCTTTCTCCCATCGCACTTGTGCCTCGGCGGCGCGGCCATAGTTAGGCTCCCAGCTCGCGAGATCGGCCGGCGGGGCCTCATCGAGCATCGCGTGCACACGCGCGACGCCCCGGGCATGTGGCGCGAGGCGATCCGGTTGATCCGGCCCCACGAGTCGAGCACCGAAGCGCGCGGCATAGTCATCGATATCTTCGCGCGCCTGGACAGCCATCGGCTCGATCTCCACGATGTCGAGTTGCTCCCCGACCTCGAACACCGCGGTGAACGCGTCACCCCGCAACGCATCGAGGACTGCGACGTACCGGCCCGGCCGTCGCGCGACGTCGTTTCCCGCGACGATGAGCAGCAGCGACGACACGCCGTAGAACGGAATTCCTTCGCCGTCGCTCGCGCGCGCGCCGAATGCGAGCGCCTTGGCGATCGATGCCGCAATGCGCAGGCCCGTAAAGCTGCCCGGCCCGCTGCCGCACGCGATGCGCTCCACGTCGCCGATCGCCGTGCCCGATCGCTGCATCAGGTCCGCGACGGCGGGCAAGAGGGTTTCACGCCCTGGATTCCGCATCGGCACGTCACACGCAGCGAGCACGTCGGCGCCGCACGACAGCGCGACGGTCCCGGCGTAGGTCGAGGCGTCGAGCGCCAACGTCAACGGTGCCGTCACCCGGCGAGGAGCAAGCGGCGATCGGGGTCGCTGACATCGTACTCGAGATCGATCGGCACGACATCGGGCGGCAGACGGGTGCCCGCGCGCACCGGCCATTCGACGAGCACGATCGCGTGCGCCGTCACGATCTCGTCCCACCCGATGTTGGTGAGCTCGGCCGGCGTGCCTAACCGATAGAGGTCGATGTGGTAAATCGTGACCGACGTGCCCGCGTACCGATGGACGAGCGCGAACGTCGGGCTCGTGACCGGTTCGCGCACACCGGCGCCGGCGCACATCGCTTGCACGAGCGTGGTTTTCCCGGAGCCGAGCTCGCCCGAGATCGCGACGACGAGCGGCGGACGCGCCGACGCCCCGAAGTCTGTACCCCAAGCCACGAGCTCGTTGCGCGTGAGCGCGATGCGTCCGCGCGCCGCGCGCTCGGGCACGACGTGGTGGTGCGGCGGGTTGGTCACCGCGCGGCCCGGAGGCGGTCGAGTCCTCCGGCGTGTCGCGACACGTTGCCATCCAGTTTCGCGCGGAGCTCGAAGATCTGGTCGCGCAGGGCCGCGGCAGCCTCGAAGTCGAGCGCGCCAGCGGCTTCCGTCATTTGCTGCTCGAGCATCGTCACGAGCGCCACCGTGTCCATCTCCTTCTCGTAGGTCGCGACGCGCTCGGCCACGCGGCGCTGCGGCTCGCGCTCGCCGCGGGCGTCGGCCACGCGCGTGATGAACCGGACCTGTTCGGTGCTCTTGACGACGCTGCGCGGCGTGATGCCGTGTTCCTGGTTGTGGGCCACCTGCAGCTCGCGGCGCCGGCGGGTTTCGTCGATGCACCGTTGCATCGAGCCCGTCATGCGGTCGGCGTAGAAGATCGCCGTGCCGGCGACGTGGCGGGCCGCGCGGCCCACGGTCTGGATGAGCGAGCGGTCGCTGCGGAGAAAGCCTTCCTGGTCGGCGTCGAGGATCGCGACCAGCGAGACCTCGGGGAGGTCGAGCCCCTCGCGCAGCAGGTTGATGCCGACGAGGACGTCGAAGTCGCCTAACCGAAGACCGCGGACGATCTCCATGCGCTCGATGGCGTCGATGTCGGAGTGCATGTACCGCACGCGGACGCCCATCTGCTGCAGGTAGTCCGTGAGATCCTCGGCCATGCGCTTGGTGAGCGTCGTGACCAGCACGCGCTCGCCGCGCTGTTCGCGCAGCCGGATCTCGTGCAGCAGGTCGTCCACCTGGCCGCGCACCGGCCGCACCTCGATCTCGGGGTCGACTAACCCAGTTGGGCGGATGATCTGCTCCACGACGACGCCTTCGGAGAGCTGCAGCTCGAGGTCGCCCGGCGTCGCCGACACGAAGATCGCGCGCGGCGTGAGCGACAGGAACTCGTCGAACATGAGCGGCCGGTTGTCGAGCGCGCTCGGCAGCCGGAACCCATAGTCGACGAGCGTCAGCTTGCGCGCGCGGTCGCCGTTGAACATGCCGCCGATCTGCGGCAGCGAGACGTGCGATTCGTCGACCACCACGAGAAAGTCCTCGGGGAAATAGTCGAACAGACACGCCGGCCGCTCGCCTTCCGCGCGGCCCGAGATGTGGCGCGAGTAGTTCTCGATGCCCGCGCACGTCCCGATTTCCATCAGCATCTCGATGTCGAAATTGGTGCGCGACTCGAGCCGTTGGGCCTCGAGCAGCTTGCCCGCCTCGCGGAGGATCGCGAGGCGCTCCACGAGCTCGGCGCGAATGAGACCGAGCGCGCGCTCGAGCGTTGCGCGCGACGTGACGAAGTGCTTGGCCGGATAAATCGCCGTTTTGTCGAGGTCGGCGATGGTGCGGCCGGTGACGATGTCGATCTTCGAGATCCGCTCGACCTCGTCGCCCCACATTTCGACGCGGACGCCCTGCTCCTCGTACGCCGGGAAGATCTCGACCGTGTCGCCGCGCACGCGAAACGTGCCGCGCTCGAAGGCGACGTCGTTGCGCGAGTATTGAATGCCGACTAACGCACGCAGGATGTCGTCGCGGCCGCGCACCTCGCCGCGCCTGATCTGCACCATCCGCTCGCGGTACTCCACCGGGTCGCCTAACCCGTAAATCGCCGAGACCGTGGCGACGATGACGACGTCGTCGCGCTCCATGAGGCTCGAGGTGGCGCGCAGGCGCAGCCGGTCGATGTCCTCGTTGATCGACGCGTCCTTCTCGATGTACGTGTCGGTGGACGGGACGTACGCTTCCGGTTGGTAATAGTCGTAGTACGAGATGAAGTACTCGACCGCGTTGTTCGGAAAGAAGCTCTTGAGCTCACCGTACAGTTGGGCGGCGAGCGTTTTGTTGTGGGACAACACGAGCGTCGGCCGGCCATGCGCCTTGATGACGTTGGCGATGGTCATCGTCTTGCCGGACCCGGTCACACCGAGGAGCGTCTGGAACCGGTCGCCGCGCGTCAGGCCGGCCGCGAGCTCGCCGATCGCGCGCGGCTGATCGCCCGCGGGTGCGAACGGGGCGGTGAGGGAGAAGTCGGCCATGAGGTAATATAGTGCCGGCGGACGGGGTTTGTTCGGGGTGAAGGCGGACACGACGCGGACACTGCCGGATTGAGCGGACCGCTCGGCTGCACTGGAAGCAGTCCGGCCGTGTCCGCGCGGTGTCCGCCTTCACACCCTACTCCTGCGCTACCCTCTCTCTCCGCGTCACGTCCGTCACGCCCTTCACCCGCCTTACCGCGCGGATGATCTTCTGCAGGTGCGTCAGGTTCTCCACTTCCACCAGGACCGAGCCCGACACGCCGCCGCCGTCGCCGCTGCGGAGCTCCATGCTTTTGATGTTCGTGCCGGAGTTGGTGACGGCTTCCGCGACGTCGGCGTAGAGGCCGCGCCGGTCCGAGGCCTCGAGCGCCAGCCGGACAAGGAAGAGCTCGCCATCCATCTCCTGCCAGTCGATGTCGAGGCGTCGCTCGGGCTCGTGGGACAGCAAGAGCACGTTCGGGCAGTCGGTGCGGTGGATGCTCACGCCGCGGCCGCGCGTCACGTAGCCGACAACGGGGTCACCCGGCACCGGCTGACAGCACTGGGAGTAGCGCACCATGAGACCGTCCACGCCCTGGATGCGCACGCCCTTGGACGCGCCGCGCATCCGGTCCACCAGCCGCTCGAACGCGCTGGACTTGGACGGGCCCGCGCCTTCCTGCAGCGCGTCGACGCCGGGATAGATGGCCTTGAGCGCCTGCAGCACGTGCACGTCGCCCTGGCCTAACGACGCGATCAGATGCCGGCTGTCCGTTAGGCCGAGCGATTTGGCCGCCCGGGTGAGCGCATCGTCGTCCGGGCGGGCGAGGTGGCGGCGGCGCACTTCGCGGTCGAGCATCTCGCGCCCCACCTTCGCCG
Organism: Gemmatimonadaceae bacterium; assembly: GCA_035935375.1. GTDB lineage: Bacteria > Gemmatimonadota > Gemmatimonadetes > Gemmatimonadales > Gemmatimonadaceae > JADGGM01. The sequence goes on from DASYXE010000577.1 coordinate 7,685, forward strand.
ACGTGTTCTGCTCTTCCTGCTTGATCCACTGCCGGATCTTGTGCCGCGCGCGCCCCGTCCGCACGTGCGAGAGCCAGTCGCGACTGGGCCGCGCGCTGGGCGCGGTGAGAATCTCGACCGTGTCCGAGTTTTTCAATTGCCGGGAGAGCGGCGCGATACGTCCGTTCACGCGCGCGCCCTGGCAGTGGAGCCCGACCTCCGTGTGCACGGCGAACGCGAAGTCGAGCGGCGTCGCATTCTTCGGCAACTGGATCACGTCGCCGGTGGGCGTGAACACGAAAATTTCGTCCTGATACAGATCGAGCTTGAGCAGCTCGAGGAATTCGTCCGGCGTCTTGGCGTCGAGCTGCGCCTCGAGAATCTGCCGGAACCACGCCAGGCGCTCGTCGAACTTGTCCGCGCGGCGCGGGCCTTCGGTGCTCTCCTTGTAGACCCAGTGCGCGGCGATACCGTATTCCGCCGTCTGGTGCATCTCGCGCGTGCGGATCTGTACCTCGTACAATTGGCGGCCCGGTCCGAACACCGTGGTGTGCAGCGACTGGTAGCCGTTGGACTTGGGCTGCGCGATGTAGTCCTTGATCCGCTCCTGCAGCGGCGTCCACGCTTCGTGGATGATGCCTAACGCATGGTAGCAGTCGGGGACGCTGTCGACGAGCACGCGGACGGCCATGAGGTCGTAGATCTCCTCGTACGGCTTCTCGCGCTGCTTCATTTTCTTGTAGATCGACCACAGGTGCTTGGGCCGCCCAACGACATCGACCGACGCGATGCCGGCGCGCGTCAGCTCGCGCTCGAGCGGCTCCGCAAACTGCGCGATGAGTTTCTCGCGCTCGCCGCGCTTCTGCGCCACCAGCTTCGCCAGCTTCTTGTACTCGACCGCCTCGAGGTGCTTGAACGAGAGATCTTCGAGCTCCCACCGCACGCGCGCCATACCGAAGCGGTGCGCCATGGGAGCGTACAGGTCCATCGTTTCCTGCGCGATGCGGCGCCGCTTCTCCTCGGGGAGATAGTCGAGCGTGCGCATGTTGTGCAGGCGGTCGGCGAGCTTGATGAGGATGACGCGGATGTCTTTGGCGATCGAGAGCAGCAGCTTGCGGTAATTCTCGACCTGCCGCTCCTGCGTGGAGCGAAACGAGATGTTGCCGATCTTGGTGACGCCATCGACGATCTGCGCCATCTCGGTGCCGAACTCGCGCTCGACGTCATCGACCGTGACCGACGTGTCTTCGACGACATCGTGAATGAGGCCGCTCGCGACCGTGATCGAGTCCAGGTGCAATTCGGCCAGAATCTTGGCGACCGCGACGCAGTGCGACACGTAGTCGTCGCCCGAGGAGCGCTTTTGTCCCTCGTGCGCGCGGCGCCCGAACTGATAGGCGCGCGTGAGCAACTCGGTATCGAGACGCTCGAGTGCCGGGTCGTCGGCTAAATCCCAGCCGGGAATGACGGACTTGAGTGCGGTTGCGGTCACAACAACCCTGTCTCCGCGAAGCTCACGTAGCGTCCGCGACCGATGATGACGTGGTCGTGAACCGGAATATCCAACAACCGTCCTGCCGACACGAGCTGCTCCGTGACCACCCGGTCGTCGACCGACGGCGACGGGTCGCCGCTCGGGTGGTTGTGCACCAGTATGATGGCCGCCGCGCGTTCGGCGATGGCTTCTCGAAATACTTCACGCGGATGTACGAGCGACGAATTCAAAATCCCGCGTGTCACAGTGATATCGCGCTCGAGCCGGTGCTGCGCATCGAGCACGGCCACGTGGAATTCTTCGACAGGCAGATCCTGAAGTCGGCCGGCGTACGCACCGAACACATCTCGCGGCGAGCGCATGGGAGCGCTGTCGTCGCGCGCCTCCACGGCCATGCGACGGCCCAACTCCAGCGCAGCATGAATAATGATTGCGCGGGCAGGACCCATGCCGCGGCCGGCCGTCAACGTCGCGACCGGCTGTGCCGCAATCCGTCGCAGCGAACCGTCTACCTGTGTCAGAATGTCCTGCGCGAGAGCCAGCGTCGACCGCCCGCCGGCACCCGTGCCGAGCACGATCGCGAGCAATTCGCTCACACTGAGTGCACCCGCGCCGTGCTGCTTGAGCCGCTCGCGCGGCCGTTCCGTGCGGGGCAGCTCTCTAATACTTAACGTTTTGGTGGTTGGCGGGCCAGGCTGCTCGGACATGCACGACCTCCGCACGTGGGTGGGATAGGTCGGGCAATGTGGTCTGGGGCGCGCGTTGGGCCCGCACCGGAACATCGCGAGGCGGACCCAACGATTGCGGGCGGACAAGTCTCTTATGCGGACACGTCTCGATACGACGAAGCACCGGCTTCACGTGGTCGGCGGCGATCCCACCGGGAGGGACGCGGTGCCGAGGTGCAACGGGAGCGCAGGCCGCGTGGTGGGGTTTCGTCAAGAAAACGGCAACTGCTCGAGAAGGATAACAAAAGGGAAACAAAGGATAACGAACGTGATCGTGCGGCGCGGACGGAGAGTGCGGAGCACAATGGAAAGCAGGGCGTTCTCTTGTTAAACAAAACGACCACGATCTATCCGTTAGGCAACGAACTCTCCGCCCGCGCCGCACGATCACTTTCGTTATCCTTGGTTTCCCTTTTGTTATCCTTCTCAAGGCAGTTGCATTTTTATTCACGATACCCACCACGCGGCCCGCGCTCCTATTGCACCTCGGCACCCCGTCCCTCGCGGTGTACTAGAGCGCGCGCTTGATCGCGCCTTCCAGGTCTTGGTCGCCGCCCAGACCTGTGTACACCACCTTCCCTGCTTTATTGATCACCACCACGTACGATGTGGCCGGCACGTTGTACGCGCTCACCGCGTTGCCGTCCGTGTCGTATACCAACGTGTGCGTGTAGTGATACTTCTGCGCGTACAACTTCACGCGCTCGGGTGACTGATTCACCGACACCGCCACGTCCACGAACGTGACGGTCGGCGAATACTTCTTCACCATCGCCAGGAACTTGGGCTCGAGCTCCTTGCAGTTGCTGCACCACGTCGCCCAGAACTCGAGCACCACCGGCGTCTTTCCGATGTAGTGATCGAGGTTCACGCTCTTGCCGTCGAGCGCGTGCACCACCGCGCCCGGCGCGGCCGCTCCCACCGGCACGCCGATTTCGTCCTGCGCGGTGAGCGACGGCGCCGCGGCCATCACCGCGCACGCGACGAGCATTGCCAACCGGGTCGATATCATATCAGAAGTTGTCCCATCTTGATGAGATAATACTCGGCCGCGCCGAGCATGATGATCGCGAAGATTTTTTTGACCCACATCATCCACACGCCGGCATGCGGCAGGCGCGACAACGTCCCCGCCGACAGGCCCACCGCGACCAGCAGCGTGCTCATGCCTAACGAAAACACGAACAGGTACACGAAGCCTAACACCGCGCTGCGGGTCGTGGACACCCACGTGAGCACCGCCGCCATCACCGGCGCCGAGCACGGCGCCGCCACCAGTCCCGACGCCGCTCCCATCGCGAACGTCCCCACGAGCTGTCCGCCGCTCCCCGCGGTGGCCGCGCGTTGGGCAATCCCCTGCGGGATTCGTACCGGAATCACGTCCACCATCGCCAGCGCCGCAATGACCAACAAGTTGGCCATCCCGAAATACAACCACGGGTTCGTGCT
>DASYXE010000578.1:0-5395 GCA_035935375.1 Gemmatimonadaceae bacterium
AATCCGAATGATCTACGGACAGATGTCATGCCGGGCCAATCGCGGGGTGCGGGAGTGGCCCCTGCAGCTTCTCGTCGCGCCACCACGGATCTGCAAATCGTGGCAAGAACTCACACAGTTGGCTCGCGAGCCGATCAATGAGACTCTCGGCCTCGACATCCGTTGCTGCCGTGAAGTCCCACATCTCGAATGCCCGAAGCGGTGCATGCATCAATCGCGGCGGGAGTATGGTTGTCATCAATCGAGTGCGCTGGTCGAGCGGGCAGTTCGCCAAAGCGAGCTGCGCTCGAGAAGGTTTCACGGCGAGACCCGGGCGGTCAGGGGGTAGTTGCAAGCGGCCGAGGTTCGCGAAGAAATATTGTCCGTTCTGGCTGAACTGAACATTGAAGAGATCCAGCCGATCCTCTCTCTGCCGGTGAAAGTTGGGCATCGTGCCCTGAAATCCAAGTTCTCTGAGCACGGGGACGACGCTCCGCTGCATCGCATCGCGTACGAGCTTGGATCGCCGAGCGTCCGGAAGACCAGCCTGATGCATGTTGTACCTCCATGGCGAACGCACAGCCCTCACACGAACCTCCGCCAGGCAAGAGCGCGTGATGCTGAGATGTGAGAGCGTTTGCGCATTGATTGGGACACCGAAATCCAGATGACAACTCTGGGTATCCTTCGCCGCGATGACAGTGATTCCGCCGCCCTCATTTTGTGGGCGAGCGTCGTCATCACGATGCTGAGACTCAGTCTGGAAGCAGCGGCATGGCTGGTCCTGTGGCAGGTTTATGGATGGCGCACCGTGGCGAATGAACATCTCTCACTGGTGCGGATCAAACCGGAACTCGTTGTGTCGAACGGCGACGTTCTGCGCGGGCTCGGCAAGATCTTCTACCTTTACGGCGTCGGCATTTGGCTTCCGTCCTCGGTGCTCGTCTTGACTGTCATCACCAAGCACCTTGCGCCACGCTGGTTCGCGAAGGCATCTCGCGAACAGCGACGGATGCGCCCGCGCCCAATCGGCGCGGTCGTCGTCCTGACGCTGTTTGCCGCCATCGGTGGAGGGCTGTCGCTCGGTCCCGCGACCATCTTGGGAACACTCGCGGCCGCCGCGTCGACCTGGTGGCTCAGGAACAGCGTCCGTGACGACGAGGCGTTGGACCTCTCCTAACGGCAGCCGATCGACCTCGGAAGCGGCATTCATCTCGGCGCGCATTCGAGCGTCACGACCTCGAACGGCGCGAGTGCGAAGCGGTGCTCCACCCCCGCCTCGAGGACCACAGGCGCTGCACCGCGATCCGCCGCCCACGGACTCACGGCCGTATACCGCCGCGGTGCGTCGTCCGGCAGCTCGAACGCACGCGCGACATCGATCGCCAAGGTCTGCGGGTCGTTGGACGGATTGCGAAGCGTGAGAATCCCCTTTCGCGCCGACCACGATGCCCAACCGTACGGCTCGAGGCGCTGTGGATCGCCGCCCACCCAGTGCGTGTCCACCAGCGTCGTCGCGTTGGCCCGCGACCACTTGGCGCACTCGGCGATCGTGTCCCAGTCACGCGATGAGAGGAGCGCCGGCGTCACATACATCTCCTGCAACTGCGTACCGGTGCCGAAGTAGCTCCGCACTTCGCTCGGGAAATCGCCGGCCGGGTCCGTCATCAGATTGTGCGCCTGCTTGGCGTAGATCATCCCGTGCAGCATGAGCGAATTCATCGGGAACAGCGCGCCCGCGCGCACCACGTGCTCGTACGTATCGGAGTCGCGATACGTGATCCACCGCTGGCGCGGCGATCCGACGCCCGCGAAATCGTGATCGTCGCCGCCGCGCCAGATCGAGTCGGCGAATCGGAGCCAGAACGGCGATGGATAGGTGCCGGTGGTGAGATTCACGTACAGGTCGGGTTCGAGCGCGCGCAGCTCGCCAATGAGATGAATCGCCGCGTCGAAGTCGCTGTCGAACGGACTGCCCGGGCTTGTGCTCGACGCGTCGCCGGTGCCGTCGATCTTGAACTGATTGACGCCGTAGCGGCGAATCATGTCGACGCACGTGTCGCGGAAGCGCTTGTAATAGACGGGGCCGGACAACGCAAATCCGTCGGCGTTGGTCTCGAAGCCCTGCTGCTTTCCGTAAGCGAGCCGTTCCTCGCGCGGCTTCCCGTAGCCGCCCCACGGCGACAGCCACACGCCGGGCGCGGCGCCGAAGCGATGCGTCGCGGCGGCAACCTTCGCGAATCCATCGGGGAAGCCCGCGTTGAAGTGCCACAGCGTAGTCGGATCGTCCCAGCCGTCGTCGAACAGGAAGCTGTCGAGGGTCACGCCGCGCCGCTCGTGCAGCTCGGTGCCGAACGCAATGACGGCGCCCAGTGCGTCGGTTTCGCTGTAGCGGTTGAAGTACCCGATATCGTACCACGAGTTGTAGTGCAGGAACGTCCGATACGGATGCGCGCGCTCGCGTTCCACGTAGGCCAGGAAATCGCGCCGCAGCTGGCCGGCCCGCGCGACGCCGATGACGCTGCTGAGCTCGAGCGTGGTGCCGGGCCGCAGCGGGAGCGTGCGCGTGGCGCGGCACCGCACCTCGTCGCCGTCCACCACGTTGTCGGCCAGCGGATGCTCGACGGCGACGTACGCGTTCCCGATCACCACCGGCGTGCCGCGCACCGTCCCCGGCACCATTGCGTTAGGCGCGCGCGCGGCGAACATGGTCACCGAGTGGAGCGGCACCTCGCCGCCGAGCGCGCGGAGCGTGAGCTCCTGCCGGACGTACGCGCTCCCGTCTCGCAGCACCGCGCGCCACTCCGCCTCGATGCGGCCCGCGGGATCACGCAGGCGCACCGTTACCCGGCGCCCGCCCAACCGCTCCACGGCGCGCGAGGCGGATGCGTTGGGCGCGAGCGTCTCGCTGACGGGCGCCTCGACGATGCGCATGTCGCCCGCGTCGAGCGTGCCCTTGTCGACGAACGCGAGCGTGAACACTTGCGCCGGCACGGGCAGCGCGGTCTTGTTCACGCCGTCGGTGAATCGCAGCGGGCGCAGCGCGCCGCCGGTTGTCGTCCACGCGGCCGTGAGGGCATCGTTGCCCAGGACGATGTCGTCCGACCGTCGCGGCCACGCGACCGCCGGCGGCCCGATGCCTAACGAAAGCGCGCCGAGTCCGAGCACCAAGCCACCGCCGGCCTCGAGAAAGCCGCGGCGCGTGACGGCGGCGGGTGGAGCGGGGTCCGGTGCCACACGATCGGGGTCGATTGCCAATGCGCTACACTCGATGGATTCGCCGTCGCGACACTATCGCGGCGGTTGCGTCTCGTCAATGGAGGCACGCGCGGCCCGCGGTGCAGCGCGCGATCGCCACGCTGTGCCTGGTCGGACTCTGCGGCGCGGTGCGCGCGACGCGCGTGAGTGTACCGACCGCCGCGGCGCACACGTTCACCATTGGTCGAGGCACCTGTCTGCTGGACGGCATGCCGTTCCAGATCATCGCCGGCGAGATGCACTACGCGCGGATCCCGCGCCAGTACTGGCGCCACCGGCTGCGGATGGCGAAGGCGATGGGCCTCAACACGATCGCGACGTACGTCTTCTGGAACTACCACGAGCTTCGCCCGGGTGTGTTCGACTTTCACTCGGGCAATCGCGACCTCGTCGAGTTCGTCAGGGAAGCCCAACAAGAAGGGCTGTGGGTAATCCTGCGACCGGGTCCCTACGTGTGTGCGGAGTGGGACTTCGGCGGAATACCATCATACCTGCTGCGCTCGCCCGCGGTGCACGTGCGGAGCAACGACCCGCGCTATCAACGTGCCGCCGCGCGGTACCTCCGTGCGTTAGGCGCACAGGTGCATCCGCTGCTCGTGACGCACGGCGGTCCCATCCTCATGGTTCAGGTCGAAAACGAGTACGGCTCGTTCGGCGCCGACTCGGCGTACAAAGAGGCGACGCGCCGCATGCTCGTGGATGCCGGGATCGATGTCCCGCTTTTTACCGCCGATGGCGATGACGCAATCGCGCGAGGTGGAATCCCGGGTGTGTTCGCGTCCGCAACCGGAGAAGAAAACTACGATTCACTCGCGGCGCGCACCGCGCCGTTCAACCATGGCATGGGCCCGAACATGGTGGCCGAGTTCTACCCGGGATGGCTGACACACTGGGATGAGCCGCTGCCATCCACGCCGCTGTCGGGTTTCCTGTCGAAATACGACAGTTTGCTCGCGCGCGGTGCAAGCGTGAGCCTGTACATGTTTCACGGCGGCACGAATTTCGGATTCACGGCGGGCGCCAATTACACCAAGACAAAGCCCATCGTGCCGAGCATGACGAGCTACGACTACGGCGCGCCGCTGTCGGAGGCCGGATGGCCGACCGACAAGTACTACGCATTGCGCGACGTGATCCGGCGTCACGTGACGTACGCGATTCCGGATGTCCCGGCGCGGCTGCCGGTGATCGCCGTGCCGGCGTTTCGCCTAACGCAAACCGCCCGCCTGTTCGACCTCGTCGCCGGGGCGACTCCGGTGCACGCGCTGGATCCCCTGTCGTTCGCCGACCTCGATCAGTCGCAGGGCTACGTGCTGTATCGTCATCACGTGAACACGGCGATCGACGGCGAGCTGGCGGTGCCCGGCCTGCGCGACTTCGCGGAGGTGTTCGTGAACGGCCGGCGCGTGGCCACGCTCGACCGGGGCACCAAGCGCTTCACGGCCCACGTCACCGTAGCCGCTGGCGCCCGGCTCGACATCTTCGTCGAGAACATGGGCCACATCAATTACGGCCCGCTCCTCGTCGACGACCGCAAAGGGATCGTCCAACCGGTTACGTTAGGCGGCGCGCGCCTCACGGGATGGGACATGTACCGCTTGCCCTTCGACACACCGTCCGCTGTGACGGGCGAACACACCGGCGCGGTCGGTCCGACCGTCTATCGCGGCTCCTTCACCATCGGCCGAACCGGCGACACGTTCCTCGACATGCGCGGCTGGAACCGCGGCATCGTCTTCGTGAACGGCGTCAACCTCGGCCGTTACTGGCGGGTCGGTCCGCAACAGACGCTGTACCTGCCGGGCGCTTGGCTGCGCCGCGGACGCAACGAGATCGAGGTGTTCGATCTCGAGGGACACATCGCGAACCCGAGCATCGCGGGGCTCACGACGCCGGTCCTGGACCAGCTCGAGTAGTGGGGGGCGTGAGGGCGACTGGGGAATAGGGAAGCGCTCGCTCACCCTCGGTTGGGAAGCGCTCGCTGTCGCTCGCTTGGGGAAGCGCTCGCTGTCGCTCGCTGGGGGAAGCGCTGCGCTGGGGGAAGCGGCGGCGACGCCGCCTGAGGGAGCGGAACAACATCAATGGTCTGCACGACGGGCGTGCCACGCGCGAGTCCACGCGATCCGGCACTCTCCATCCAGAGACAACTGATGTCCAT
>DASYXE010000579.1:0-4728 GCA_035935375.1 Gemmatimonadaceae bacterium
GCTCGGCCATGGCAGCTGGGCGACGTACCATGAGTTCGCTTCGTCGAGCCACAGGTTGGCCTTGCCTAACCCATGCAACCGCAAGACGAGGGCGGCGAGCATGAGAGATCCGACGAGCAACGACGTGCCGGCGCCGGTCCACTCGCGCCCCGCCGGTTGGGCTTCCGTGGTGTGGCGCGCGGTGCTGACGCTAGTCGTCACGATCGTGGTTGCCATGTTCCTCTACGGACCGAAAGGGCTGCTGAGCCGGCGGACGTCATCGGACAAAAACGGGGTGACGCGGATTGCGATCGCGACCAAGGACAGCGCCTTCAACGTCGTCCCGCCCTCGCGGGGCGGCGCGAGCGGGTCGGTCTGGTTCCGGTCGCGCGCGCCGGCGCTGGCGCTGCAACTACGCGCTGCGGGGCTCGTGCCATCCAAGCGGTATCAACTCGAACTCTCCACGGATCAGGCCGTTTACACGGTGGCGCGGCTCTCGGCCGACGCGCAGGGTCATCTTGCGATCGACACGACGCTGGCTCAGCTGGCGGACGACGCGTGTGTCGTCGCGAATCGTGTGCCGCCGCGGCCCCTGCATGGGCGCATCACGATCAAGTTTTGGGTGCGTCGCGACTGGGGTCCAACGGTGGCAGGCAGCCCGTGCTCGGGCAATGGGGACGGGGATTCGACCTACGCGCTGCTCGAGGAGAACGAAGGGACGTTTTACGGGACGCGTTAGACGAAGGCGGACAAAGCCCGGATAAAGACGGACAGACGCGGACAAAGCTGGACGATGCAATTCGCAAGCGACTAGTGGAGCGCGTCTGAGGTTCGGATAGCAGTCGGGGAATGGGGAAGCGCTCGCTGGCGCTCGCTTGGGGAAGCGCTGCGCTGCGGGAAGCGGCGGCGACGCCGCCTGAGGGGTGGAACACCATCAATGGTCTGCGCGACGTGAGTGCCATCCGCGCGAGCCTCGGCGATGAGACTCTCCGCCCAGAGACAACTGATGTCCTTCCACCCCTCAGGCAGCGTCGCCGCCGCTTCCCTCAGCGTAGCGCTTCCCCAAGCGAGCGCCAGCGAGCGCTTCCCCATTCCCCGACTGCTATCCGAACCTCGGACGCGGTCTACCAGGCGATCGCACGCGCCGTCGCGCGCCTTCTCCGTTAGGCCCGTGCCGGCGCCGCTCAGGCCGGGGAGGAACCCATGACGCACGCTACGACGTCCCGATCCACCGACATCACGATCCGCTCCGCCGCTCCGACCTTCCTCGTCTCCGACATCGCGGCGACCATCGACTGGTACGTCGCCACCCTCGGCTTCGAGAAGACCGGGAGCGTGCCCAAGCAGCCGCCCTACGTGTACGCGAGCATCAATCTCGGCCCGGTGGAAATCATGTTGCTCAACCTCGCCGGGTACGAGAAACCCGATTTGCGCGCGCGGCGCCCGGTCGGATTGTGGGACGTGTACGTCCGCGTCGACGGTGTCGGGGCGCTGTACGAGACCGTCGAGGGGAAGCCATTCATTCAGTCGCCGCTCACGCACCGGCCGTACAACGACTGGGAGTTCGAGGTGCGCGACCCGAACGGCTACGTGTTGGTCTTCGGCGGTTCGCGGTGACGGCGTCGTGCACCGGGCCGTCGGTCCCGCCATGACCGGGTCGACGCCTAACTTCGAGTCCGTGAGCGTGGCGGCCATCCTCGCGCAGCGCAGCCGCGAGGACAAGAGCGCGCTCCTGGACGACCTCGTCGCGATGCTGGCCCACGTGGTGCCGGGCGTCACAGTCGAGCGCGGGCTGCTTCGGCGTCGCGTGACGGCCATTCGCCTGCCGCTGGGCACTGCGATCTACGTGTTGAAGCGCGGCGCGACCGACGCGTTCGAGGCGAGCCGCCAGCAGCAGGTGCGCGGCGTCGTGATCCGAACCGACCCGCTCGAGATCGACGCGTTTCTTACTGAGTTAGGCAATGCGCTCGACGCCGAGCTCCGCCGCACCGAGCGCGGACGCCAGGCCATCCAGTCGTGGTTGAACGCCGAGAACCCGTAATCCACAGGAGCGACCACATGCCGGACTACGTGCCAGGGTCCACCGCCAACCTCCCACAGGGCGCGGCGCAGCGGCTGCGCGCAATGCGCGGGGCGGGCGACCGTCCGGCGTTCTTCACCAGCGACCTCTCGGTCGACGAGTTCCTGCTGGTCGAACACGCGGGGTTCGAAGCGTTAGGCCTGGTCCTGGGCTCCTGCATCTATCACGTCGGGTTCCAGTGGCAGAAGTGGAGCGTGAGCCAGGAGCTCCCCGTGCTGACGCACGCCATGTACAGCGCGCGCGAGCTCGCCATGACGCGCATGGAAGAGGAAGCGGACATCCTCGGCGCCGACGGCATCGTCGGCGTGCGCCTGGTGTTCAAGCAGTACGCGATGGACGAAGGCGTGCTGGAATTCCAGGCCGTCGGCACCGCGATTCGCCACCGCGAAAAAGCCGGCAGCATGCGCACCAAGGACAATCGGCCGTTCACATCCGATTTGAGCGGACAGGATCTCTGGAAGCTCGTGCGCGGTGGGTACCGTCCGGTGAGTCTCGCGATGGGCGCATGCGTGTATCACATCGCGCACATGAGCTTCATGCAGGCGCTCAAGCAAGTCGGCCGCAATCAGGAGATGACGATCTACACCGAAGCGACGTACGCCGCGCGCGAGCTCGCGCTCGAGCGGATGCAAGCCGAGGCGGCCCAGCGCGGGGGCGTGGGCGTGGTCGGCGCGCGCGTCGAAGAATCGAACTGGGGGTGGGGCTCGAACGCGATCGAGTTTTTCGCGGTCGGCACGGCCGTCGCCCCCATTGCCGGCGCGCCGCAACAGGATGAGCTCGAGGCCGTCCAACGCGTCGTGACGTTCGACAGCACGGCATGACGACTCCGCATCGCGCGGCCGCTGCTGCCGGCGCGCTCCTCGTGCTCGCCGCTCGCTGCCTAACGGCGCAGGATGCGACACCTGCCAAGCCCACGTTCGTCCACGGCATGGCGCAGGTCGTGCCTGCCTTCGCCGATTCCACGACGTGGATCCGGCAGGATCTGTGGGTCGAGACCGGCTTCGACAGCGATCACGATGGCAAACCCGATCGCGTGCACGTGGATGTCACGCGGCCGCGGCAGACCGACAACGGCCTCAAGGTCGCGGTGATCTACGGATCGAGTCCGTACTACGCGGGTGTGTCGCGCGACCAGGTGGACTGGGACGTGCGCCAGGAGCTCAATGCCCAACCGAAGCCACGCGGCCTCATGTTGTCCGCGCCCTACGACGGAACGCGCACGCGCATCTCGAGCGAGCTGGTGAACGAGTGGGTGCCGCGCGGCTTCGCGGTGGTGCACTCCGAGGCGCCGGGCACCGGCCGCTCGCAAGGTTGCCCAACGGTGGGCGACACGCCGGAGCGCACGGCAATGAAGTACGTGATCGATTGGCTCAATGGACGCGCCAAGGGCTACACGACCGAGACCGGTTCCGACGAAGTGAAGGCCGCCTGGTCCACGGGGAAAGTCGGGATGATGGGTACGTCGTATGAGGGCACGCTGCCGTTGGCGGCCGCCACCACGGGCGTCGACGGACTCGAGGTCGTGATCCCGGTTTCGCCCAACACCTCGTACTACCACTACTACCGGTCGAACGGACTGGTGCGCTCGCCCGGCGGGTACCTCGGCGAAGACGTCGATGTGCTCTACGACTTCATCGCCAGCGGCGACACGGCGGAGCGCGCGACGTGCGAGCGGCTGTACGAGCACGGGCTGTTCGCGAAGGGACAGGATCGCGCCACCGGCGACTACAACGACTTCTGGGCCGCGCGCGATCTGCTGCCGTGGGTCAAGCACATCAAGGCTGCCGTACTGCTCGCGCACGGACTCAACGATTACAACGTCGTGCCCGAGCATAGCGTGCGCATCTACAACGAGATGAAAAAGGATGGGCTGCCGGTCTCGTTGTACCTCCACCAGGGCGGACACGGCGGCAACCCACCGGCGGACATGGTGAACCGGTGGTTCAGCCACTACCTGTACGGCGTCGACAACGGCGTCGAGAACGATCCGCCCGTGTGGATCGTGCAGGACTCCGGGTCGCAGGCGCCGCCGGCGATCATCGCCGCGGCGCGGGCCGCGCAGGATTCCGTGCGTCGCGCCGAAGGGGGCGGTGGCGAGTCCACGCCGGTCGCTGCTCCCGCGGGCCGTCGTCGTCGCCGGCCCGCCGGCCCGCCGACGCCGTTCGCGTCCTTCCCGGTTCCCGGATCGATGCCGGTGCCGTTCTATCCCACGGGCAGCGGAACCGCCATCGGTACGCTCGCCTTTTCAGCTCCGCCTAACGGAAAGGGCACGTTGGTCGACGACGTGGGCGAGAGCGGCAGCGCCGATGCGAGCGCCGCGACGTCGACCCACCGGTTGCTGTACGCGTCGCCGGTGCTCACGGATACCGTGCACATCTCGGGCACGCCGCGCATCACGCTGCGCATTGCGTCGAGCAAGCCGGCGGCGAATCTCAGTGTGTGGCTCGTGATGCTACCGTACGATTCGACGGACGTCGGATCGCAAAGCCACGCGGGACTCATCTCGCGCGGCTGGGCGGATCCGCAGAACTACCTGTCGCTCACGGCAGGTGGGAACTACGACTCGGAGCGGCCGGGCGAGCCGCTCGTGCCGGGCCGGTTCTACGACCTCACGTTCGATCTCGAGCCCGACGACGAGTTCGTGCCGGCGGGAAAGTGGTTTGCGCTCA
>DASYXE010000580.1:0-11650 GCA_035935375.1 Gemmatimonadaceae bacterium
CTCATGAAAATGCTCGGCGCGGCGACGGGCTCGCAGCAAATCTCGCCCGACACGACGCCGGCGAAACCGGCCGACACGACGGGCGCGGGCTCGCGCATCGATGGGTGGCAGCTCCCCGACGACGGTGTGCACGGCGAGCGCACGGTGATGGTGATTTCGACGCCCGGGAAACCGACAACGGTGATGATGGGCCGTTCGCGACGACCCTAGCCCCGCCGCGCCGCCCTACTTGCCGTGCAGCGCCTGGAGCACGCTGAGGTTGGCGGCGCGGACGCCGGTCGGGGCGCCGAGCGCCGCGCCGCCGGCTATCGTTAGGCCCAACGCCGTGAGTGCGGCGGCGCTGCCGACCGAGGCCGGGATGGACGTGGCGCCGGCGAGGAGCATGGCGATACCGCGTCCCGCGGCGAGCCCCGCGAGACCCCCGAGCGTTGCGAGCGTGGTCGATTCGGCGACGATCTCGAGCAGGATCGCGGCGCGCGTGGCGCCCAGCACCTTGCGCACGCCGATCTCGCGCGTGCGGTCGCCGACGCTACGGCGCATGAGGAGCAGCATCGCCAGTCCGGCCAGCGCGAGTCCGACGGCGGAGAGCGCGCCGGTCGTGAGGCGCGATACGAGCGGCACGATGCGCGTGCCGGCGCGCAGGGTCTCGGCGCCGGCGATCACGAAATCCGGAGGCTGGTCGCCGGCGCGCCGCGCGAGCCGCAGGCGCACGGCAGCCGCGTTCATCGCGTCGCCCATCGCGACGCCGTCGCGCGCGCGAACGACGATATCGGTCCAGTCGGGCGACGCACCGAGCAGACGGCGGGCGGTCTCGAGGGGCACGATGGCATGGAAGCCGGTGCTGCTGTCGTGGTAGAACCCGATCACCCGGAAGCGCCGATGGCCGATCTCGATTTCGGCGCCTAACGCGCGGGACGGTGCCGCGAGCCGCGCCATGAGCCCGTCGTTGATGAGCGCGACGGGCGCCGCCTGCGCATGCTCGGCGGCGGTGAACCAGCGGCCGCGCACCAACTCCGCGTTGGACAGCGCGCCGCCGGCGGCGTCATATGCATCGACGGTGACGCCGGTGAGCAGCCGGTCGCCGGCGCCGACGGGGAGCATCACGGCCTGGTGCGCGGCGGCGCCGGCGATCTGCGGCAGGGAGGCGAGCGCGCGGGCGACGTCCAAGCCTAACGGAGCGCCGCGGCCGCGCAGAGCAGGCCAGCGATAGACGATGAATCCGCGCGTGCCGTCCGACTGCGCATCGCGCCGCACGCGGATTGCCATGCCATGCGCCGCGGCACCGGCCACGAGCACGGCACACACACTGGCGGCCACCAGCGCCACAGCGAGCGTCGTGCGCAGCGTGCGAACCTCGAGCGCGTCGATAGCGCCCGCCACGCCTTCCGCGACCAACGCTAGAACCGGCAAGCGACGATGGCGCATGGGACCAGACGCCGGCCGCGCGGGCGGCCGCCTCACTACTCGTAGCGAAGGGCTTCCACCGGGTCGAGCTTGGCCGCGCGGTACGCCGGGAAGAGTCCGAACAAGATCCCGGTCAGCGAAGCGGCAACGAGCGCAATCACGATCGCGAGCGGCGGGATCGACGCTTTGATGAACGTGTTCGAGCGGATGATGTACGAGAGCAGGCTCCCGATGACGAGACCCGTGATCGCGCCGATCATCGTGAGCGTGGCTGCCTCGACCAGGAACTGCCACAGGATCGTACCGCGCGTAGCGCCCAACGCCTTCCGCACGCCGATTTCGCGCGTCCGCTCGGTCACGCTGATCATCATGATCGCGATGACGCCGATGCCGCCCACCATGAGGCCAATGGCCGACAGCGCGATCATGACGTAGAAGAACGCGTTCACGGTCTCGTTGTACACTTCCATCACCTTCTCCTGCGTGCTCACGAAGAAGGTGTTGTCCTGCGATGGCTTGAGCAGGCGCCGGATCCGCAGCGCCGCGATCGCCTGATCGATCGATACGTCCTGCGCCACACCGTCGAATGGCCTAACGGTCAGGTCGAGCCAGCGAATGTTGAAGTTGAGCCGGCGGTACCCGGTCTCGAACGGCACGATCGCGTTGGGGCTGTTGCCGCTGTCGAACAGGTTGCCCTGCGGGTTGTAGATGCCGATGACGCGGAACGGAATCCCGTTCATCAGCACCTCTTTCCCGAGCGCCTGCTCGTCGGTGAGGTCGGGGAAGAGCACCTTCCGCATGGCCTGGTTGATCACGACCACCGCGGACGCGTCGTTGTTCTCGCCGTCGGTGAAGCTGCGCCCCGGATCGACCTTTCCGGCATCGACCATCGTCCAACCCGCCGTGTACGCATCGACGCTCGCGGATGGCAGCGTCACATCGTGGAACTTCACGCTGGCGGAGGACCCAACGTGCACGATCACGCTCTGGATGGCTGGCTGGCGCTCGATCACGTGCGCGTCGTCGGTGGTGAGCGGCCCATTGTGGCGCCACGGGCAACTGTCCGCCGAGCCGTTGCACGAGTTGATGGCGGCGGGCCACCGCGTCACGAAGAACGTCGTCGGCCCCATGGCCGCGAAGCTTTCGGTGACGCCGGCGTTGATGCCGTGCACGGCCGCCGACATTGCCGTGACCACAAACACCCCCACGGCGATACCGAGGATCGTGAGCGCGGCGCGCACCTTGTTGGAGCGAATTGCATCGAAGGCGATGACCACACCCTCGAAGAGCGTCTTGAGCCGGTCGACGAATCCCATCTTATTCGGCACGGAGTGCGACGATCGGGTCGAGCTTCGACGCGCGGTGGGCGGGGTAGACGCCCGCGAGAATGCCGACGCCCGCGCCGAGCACAATGGACACCCCAATGGACCATGCCGCAACGCTGGAGGGCAGGGGCGTCACGTTCTTGATGAGCGCCGAGAGTCCGAACCCGAGGCCGATGCCGACCAACGCGCCCAACGTGCTCAATGTGGCCGCTTCGGCCAGGAACTGCGCCATGATGTCGCGCCGCCGCGCGCCTAACGACTTGCGAATGCCGATCTCGCGCGTGCGCTCCGCCACGGCCACGAGCATGATGTTCATGATCACGATCGCGCCCACGACGAGGCCGATGGTCGGTAGCGCGAGTCCCGCGAAGGTCAGGAACCGCTTGATCGTCTGCCACGCACTGAGCGCCGACGTGGACGTCTCGATCGCGAAATCGTCCTCTTGCTCGGGACGCAGCTTGTGCCGCTTCCGCATCACCTCGCGAACGCTCTCCGTGACCTCATCCATTTGGCTTTCGTTCACGGCCTGCACCGTGACACCGGCGAGCGCGATGCGCGCCCCGGTGTACCGCTGCATGGGCGAGCTCAAAGGCGCGTACACCACGCGGTCGAGCGGCAGGCCGAACACCGTGCCTTGCTTGTCCAACACGCCGATCACTCGAAACGGCAGGCCGCCGACTCTGAGCTCGCGGCCGACAGGATCGACGTTCGGGAAGTAGAACTTTTGAACCTCCTGTCCGATCACCGCGACCGGGAGGCCTAACGTCTCCTCTTCGTCGCTGAACGCGCGGCCCTGCACGACCTTGAGGTCTTTGATCGTGAAGATCTGCGGCGTGGACGCGTGTCCGAGCACCTGCGGTCCACCGTTGGTGTACTTGCTCGTCACATTGATCCATCGCATGTCGTCGACGGCCCACCGTGCGCCGGGCGGCAGCGCGTCACGCACCGCGTCCGCGTCTTCGACCGTGATCTTGGGCCGCCGCTGCCACGCGCGCCACTGCGCCTCGGTCACGTTCCCGGCCTGGAAGTCCGGAAACTGGCGCAGCGTCCCCGTGTTCACGCCCAGGAACTTGCCGGCGAAGTCGTTCTCGACGTAGTTCGACATCCCCTGGACGATCGACACCACGGCGATGAGGAACATCACGCCGATCGTCACGCCTAACAGAGTGAAGAAGCTCTTGAGCTTCTGCACCCGGATCTGCGCCAGGGCGAGACGAATGGCTTCGACGACCGACACGCGCTACCGCTCCAGCTTCTGCACGAACTTTTCGCGGCGCTCGTCGGACGAGATGCGGCCGTCGCGCAGCACGACGACGCGCCGCGCGTGGGCGGCGATGTCGGACTCGTGGGTGACCATGATCACGGTCTGACCGGCGTCGGCCAGCTCCTCGAACACGCGCATGATCTCTTCCGACGTCCCCGAGTCGAGGTTCCCGGTGGGTTCGTCGGCCAACAGGATGGCGGGGCGGTTCACGAGCGCGCGCGCGATCGCCACGCGCTGCCGCTGCCCGCCGGACAGCTCGTTAGGCCGGTGGTCCATGCGATCCTCGAGCTGCACCCGCCGGAGCGCCTCGACGGCGCGTTTCTTTCGCTCCGCCGAGCCGACGCCGGCGTACACGAGCGGCAGCTCCACGTTGTGGAGCGCGGTCGCGCGCGGCAGCAGGTTGAACGTCTGGAACACGAAGCCGATCTCGCGATTGCGCACCCGCGCCAACGCGTCGTCCTTCATGTCCGACACGAGCGAGCCGTTGAGCCAGTACTCCCCGGAGGTGGGCGTGTCGAGACACCCCACGAGATTCATGAGCGTCGACTTGCCCGAGCCCGAGGGGCCCATGATGGCCACGTACTCGTTGCGCCGCACCGCCAGGTCGACCCCGCGCAGGGCTTTGACGACTTCGCCGCCCATGTCGTAGTCGCGCGTGATGCCGCGGGTGACGATGACCCAATCCTGCCCCGGGACCGCTCCCACATCACCGACCACCGCCTGCCGTTCGCCGGTGGTGCTGAGTGGGATGTCGCGTACGTCAGCGCTCACGCGCCACTCTCCTTCTTCTTCGTCGTCGAATCCGTCTTCGTCTCGCGCACCAACATGCCCTCCTTGAGGTCGCGAATGGCCTGGTAGCTGCCCGCGACGATGTTTTCGCCCTGGTCGACGCCGCTCAACACCTCGAAGTATTCCTCGCCCGCCACGCCCACCTTGACCGGCCGGAACGTGACCTTGTTGTCCTTCCCGATCACGAACACGCCTTCGACGTCCTGCTTGCCCACCTGCTTCACGGGCTGGCGGCCGCCCAACGCGACCTGCGCGGTGTCGCCTAACGGCGCCGCCTGGTGCTCGCGCACCGTGAGGGCGATGATCGGGATGCTCAACACGTTCTTCCGCGAGTCGGTCACGATCTTGGCCGTGGCCGAAAAGTCCGGACGCGTGTCGGGCGGCGGATTGAGCAGCTGCACCTTCACGTAGTAATCAACGGCTTGGTCGCCCGTAGTGCTGGCCGTGGTCGTCGCCGTCGGGTCGGTGAGCGAGCTGTTGGCGATCTCAACCACCCGGCCCACAAAGGTCGTGTCGGGGAACGCGTCGATCTCGACCTGCGCCGAATCGCCCACCTGAATACGCGCGACGTCGGTCTCGTCCACCTTCACCTTCGTCTCGAGCGCCTTCATGTCGCTGATCGTTAGCAACAGCGCCGCATCCTTGTTGAATTCGCCCTGGATGGCCGTCTCACCCTGTTGGACATTGAGGCGTGTCACCTGGCCGCTCATCGGCGCCACGATGGTGGTCTTCGCGAGGCTCGCCTGCGCGTTCTTGAGGCTCGCTTCGGCCTGGTCCACCGCGTGCTCCGCGGAGTTGTAGAGCGCCTGATTGACGTCCACGGTGGTGCTCAACTGCTCCATCTGGTCATCGGACACGAACGTCGGGTTCGTCTTCCTGATTTCCTGCGACCGGCGGAGCGCGCTCTGCGATTGCTCCAGATTCGCTTTCGCGCGCATGAGGTCCGCGCGCGAGCTGGCGACGGACGCGGCCTGCTGCTGCACCGCGGCTGCATATGTGGCCGGGTCGATCTGCAACAAGAACTGACCCTTCTTGACGATGTCGCCCTCTTTCACCGAGAGCTTGACGATGCGGCCGCTCACGTCGGAGGAGATGTCGGCCTTGGTTTTCGGTTCCACCTGGCCGCTGGCGGTTACGGACGCAACGAGGTCGCGCCGTTCCACCTTCTCTTCACGCACCTCGGTCGGCTTGTTGCCGCGCGTCGCCGCGGCGAGCACGAGTACACCGGCTACGAGCGCCACGAGTACACCGGCAACGCCTAACTTCGCCCCTTTAGTCATGGGTGGTCCTGTTATCGCAATGGGTGGCCCACCGCGCCCTCGAGCGCGGCGAACGCTTTGTGAAACTGATAGATCGCATTGATGCGATCGTTCTCGGCGGTGGAGTACGTGGCCTGGGCATCGGAGATGTCGAGGTACGTCGCCGCACCAGCCTTGTACTTCACCTCGGCGAGATCGAGTTGCTGCCGAGCCTGCGCCGCGTTCTGCTCCTGCAATGTCACCGTTTGCACCTGCGACTGGAGCGTGAGGTACGCGGCCGTGACGTCAGCAGTGAGTTGCAACTCCTGCGCTTTCGCCCTGTAATCGGCGTCGTTTCGCGCGGCTTCGGCCTGCTCGACCGTGCGCTCGCGAGTGAAGTTGTTGAAGATCGGCAGCGAGAGGGTCGCGCTGACGGATAGTGGTTGCTTGGTAAAGTTGAACGGGAACTGGCTGTTCGCCGCGCGGATCTGCGAAGCTGTCTGCGGCGTTACGACCTCCTGTTGGCAAATCGACGTAATCCCTGGAAGCCCAGCGCCCTGTCGAATCGAATCCTCGGTGAAGCAGCCAGCGGCGCTCTGCATCGCCTGGCCGATGAGCACGTTCGGATTCGATAGTTGGGCCGTGAATCCGGAAATGCCAGTCGTAACCTGCAACGTTGGGAAGTAGGAGCTGCGCGCCGAGCTCACATCCAGTGACGCCACCTGCGTGCGCACTTTGAGCGCGTTGAGCGTCGGATTCTGTAGGCGCGCGAGCGCCATTATCGAATCCAGGCTGAATTTCGGAGCCTCGACGGTGAACTGCGACGTGAGCTGCACGTTCTGCGGTTCCGGCACGCCCATCTCCTGGAACAGACGCAATTTGTCCACGTCGACCTGGTTGCGTGCGGTGATCGCCGCGACCTGAGCTTGGCCGAGCGTCACCTGCGCCTTCGAGACATCCAACTGCGTGCCCGATCCAACGGCCACTTTCGCCTTTGCCAGGTCCAGCTGTAGCTGCGCCTGCGCGATCAACGTGTCCTGCAGGATGACCTTTGCCTGATCCTGAAGGACGGTGAGGTAATCCTGTGTGACGGTTGCCTGGACGTTGATTTGCGACCCAACGATGTCGGCCTCAGCGGCATGCACGTTGGCGTTCTGGCGCCGCGGGTTCACAAACGACGCCCAACTCAGGTTGTATGTGAGACCAAGCTGATAGAATGACTGATACACGTCGGATGTGGTCGCGAATTGCACCGAGTTAATCGGCGCCTCACCGGCCTTCGTGAAGTTGCCTTGCAGAAACGCATCGAAGCGTGGAAGCAACTGGCCGTAGGCCTCTTTGCGGAGCGCAGTGGCGCTCGATCGATCGTTCACCACCGACAGGTGGGTCGGATTGTGGTGAATCGCCAGGTTGACGGCTTGCTCGACGGTGAGAACTGGACCGCTCGCCGAATCGGCGGTCTGGGCACTCGCGGCATGCGGGAAAACAGCCGGGATGGCCGCGCAGAGCGCCGCCGCGACGAGCTTGCTGAATTGCATCGTGAGAATCCTGTTTGAGCGGTGTCTGGCTCTCTTACGGGTCGCCGGATATGCGGGTTTCAGGGCACGAACGACGAGCGCCCCGCATGCCACGGGGCGCTCGCCAGTCCAACCGGTGTGCGCGCCGATGAATCTAGTGGGGCAACTCGTCCCGCTGAATCACGAGGCCTCTGCCGTCGAGCGAGACCTTGAGCACGTGGCCAGCCGCATCGACCCAGATGCTCTGCGACCCGCCGCCCGCTTCGCGAAGCACGAGGTGCTTGGCGGCGACCGGTCGTCCAGCGATGACGACCGACTCGTCCGGCGCCCACTTGGCGGTTAGCACCTGCTGTTCCGCGCGCTGCGGCGTGACGACGGCGATCGATCCGCCCGCGGCGCCCAACTTCTGCGCGCGCTGCGCCACGAAGTAATACTGGTGAAACACGTCGTCGTCCAACAGCACCGCGTCGTCGGACGCGATGAACTCCCGCGTCGACTCGCCCTTGGACGTACGCACCTGGGTGCTGAAGCGGCCGCGTCCCGAAATCCCCTTGAGTCGTTCGACGACGTTGTCACCGCGCCGGACCTCGAGCTGGTACTTGATCGGCCCGAAATCCGCGTCGGCCTGCAGCGCCGGCACGAGACGGCGACCATCGAGATCGGTGGTCCCGTTGGCGACGTACGCGTCGGCGGCGCCGACGCCCGTTTTGCGGATGGTGAACGTCTCTCTGCCGCTCTTGGCGCCGTTCCGCATGATGGTGAAACTGCCTTCGTCGACCACCGACACCTGAGCGGTCGCGCCCGAAGGAAGCGGCACGGCGAGCACGGTGATGCACAACAAGCCGAGGGTGCGCATTGTCACAAAAAAGTACCCCGAAGGCGGGAGGAGGGTTCAGGCGTCGGGGGCGGGAACGAGAAAGATACGATCCCCGATCCGCTCGCGGAGCCGCTCGTAGAGGGCTTTACCCTTTGCGGCACTTGCGAGTGTAGGCCTGCCGACAGATCCCGCACTGTCTTTCGGGACGCGTAATTTGCCACGGCGGTAACGTTTCGGATCGGACGGAATGAAGTCGCGCGCCCATTCCATACGGACCAGCTCGGGGGCCAGGTACAGCATGAGCGAGGTGTCGGCTTCGCCGCCATGCAGGTGTTCGCTTTGTCCCTCGAGGATGTCGTCGAGTCGCACGGCATAAATATCCACCACGCGGACCCGCGCCGAGCGCGTGATGACGGTGTCGAGCGCTTCCTGGTGCGCGTCGTAGTCGTGCGCGGTGAGCAGAATAAATTCCCGGAACCCCGTGGCCTCCCAGGAGTCCAAGAGATCGTTGAGCATGCGATGCAGGGTCTTCTTGCGCAGCGTTGCGTTTCCCGGGAACGCGCCTTCAGTGTGGGCATTCACCCCATACTCGACCGTCGGCGCGACGATGACCCCGGTGGCGGCGGAGAGATCCTCTGCCAATCGTTGGGCAATGATGGTGGCGCAGCCCAACGGAAGGTGCGGGCCATGTTGCTCGCAGGTGCCGACCGGGATGATCAAGCGTGGATCGGCGGCAATGATCGCGGCGACTTGAGCGGGGCCCATTTCTTTGAGTCGTCGCGGTTTGGCGTCCGCGGCGGGAGGCGGAAAGGGCATTGCGAAAGGCGGTGAAGTGAAGCCGGTGACGCGATGGCCGGCGATGCGGAGCGTGGCCGCCCACGTGTGGACGCTCAGTGCGGGCGTTGCACTCGTCGCGGACGCGTCGTGGCTCCGCAATCCGGGCATACGCTACTTATTGGCCAGCGTTGCCGCCACGGGGGTCGCCATCCTCATCGCGTTGGGACTGCCGCGCCGGTCGCGCGGTTGGGCATACGCGGCGGTGGCGGCGGCGCTGGTGTTTTGCGCGCTGGCAATCCGCACCCAGCGACAGTTGGGCCGCATCGATGGCGACTGGGCGTCGTACCGGACCGCGCTGGTGCGCCGCGGGTCACTCGAGTTGTCACGCGAGTTGGAGTCGGTGACGCGGCAGATTCGTGCGACGGCAACGGATGCGCTGACCGCGCCGGCGGCCGAACCGGATGCGTTCGCGGCGCTGCGCCAGCACGTGCGTGGCATGCCCGGCTTGGGCGTCGTGCTCTATCGGCGGGGGCGTGCGGTGGCGTGGGCCGGGACCAACGTGATCAGCACCGACACGCTGGTCGCGCCGGTTGGCGTGGCGCAGTCGCCGTTCTACGTGACGCTCTACGCGGCCGCCGCCCGCGGCGAAACCCGGGCCGTGGCGAGTGCGGTGATCCACGCCGAATCACCGGGCGACAGTCTGGTGTCGGCGCTGGCGGATCGCGTGGCGAGCCGCGTCGGGCTCAACGGCTTCGTGGTGGACGTGGATCCGCGCGCACACGCGACGGCGGACACGGTCGCGGCCCAACTTCCGGCGCTCGTGTTCGCGCCGGCGCAGGACACGCTCCTGGCCGTGCATCCCGTGCCGCCGGAGCGGGAGGAGGCGCGGCTGGGGGTGATGGAGGCAGCGCGCACGGCCGGCACGGTGACGTTGGCGCTGGCGCTCCTCTGCTTCCTCGCCGCCGTGTGGCGCGAGGAGCGCGCTTTCGCGTGGCGGCTCGTTCCGTTAGGCGTGTGGCTCGTGGCCGTCGCGCTGGCGCCGCTCAGCGCCTTGTCCAGCGACTCCACGTTGTTCGACCCCACCGTGTACTACGCGCCCCTCGGCGGCCCGCTCACCGGCACGGTCGGTGCGTTAGGCATCGCCGCCGCGGCCGTGCTGCTCGGCCTGCTGCTCGTGCAGCGCCGCCGTGGACGCGCGCCCACCGTGCCGCGGCGGGCGCGGCTCCTCGTGCTCGTGGCGGTTGCCGCGCTCGGCCCGTTCCTGCTGCGCGCCCTCGCCGACGGCGTGGCGCCGCCGCCTGGCGGCGTGAGCGACGCGGTGTGGCTGGCGTGGGAAACGTCGCTCTTCCTCGTCACGGCCACGCTGCTCATCGCGATCGCGGGCGCGCTCGGCACCATCGCGATCCGGGGGCGTCGACTCGCCCTGCCGCCGGTCGTCGCGCCGCTCGTGGCGGCGGTCGCGGCACTGCTCGCGCCGGCCGCGCTCCAGTCGCCGGGCGTGTGGCCCACGTGGTACCTCGCGGTGTGGATCGCGACGGTGGGGTGCCTCGTGATGTCGCGGCCGCACCGGCGGCTGGTGCTCGCGGCGGGTGCGGTGGCAGCGTTAGGCGCGACCGCGCTCACCTGGAACGCCGGCGTGCGCGGCCGCATCGCGCTCGCCAACCGCGACGTGTCGTCGCTCGACGTGGTGCAGACCGACGTCACGGCCGCGCTCCGCCGGTTCGGCGACGCCTTGGCCGACGCGCCGGAACCGCGCACCCAGGCGGACCTCGTCCGCGCGTACATGCAGTCCGACCTCCTCGGCTCGGGCTACCCGTCGGCCATGCAGAGCTGGACGGCGGACGACACGCTGCGCGCCGCGGTGCGCCTGGACCCGGTGATGCCGCCCGACTCGGGCGTGCGCGCCGCCGTCGACGAAGCGCGCGTGACGTGCACGACCGTGCTCCGCACCGTGTTAGGCATGCCCGGCGTCTACGCGGTGCTCGCGGTCCCGCATCCCAGCAACGCGGTCACGGCCGTGGTCGTGGCGCCGCGGACGCGGCTCATTCCCGAAGACCCGTTCCACGCCCTGTTGGGCATCGAGGAGCGCGAACGCGGCCAGCCGCCCTACACCGTGGCGCTGGTGGACGCGGACCCGGCGTTAGGCCTGTCGGCCGGCCAGACGCGCTGGTATCGCTCGGGCGACGAGCTGCACGGCGACCACCTGGTGAACACCGGCTCCGGCGAGATGCGCGCCCACATCGAGATCGACCTCCGCTCGCAGGGGATCCTCGTGCAGGGCGGCACGCTGATCGTGCTCGTGGACTTGATGCTTCTTTCGGTGCTGTGGCTCGCCAGCGTGTTCCCCGAGCGGGCGCTGTGGCGGCTGCTGCGCGGCCGCGCGCGCCGCTGGCGCCGCAGCTACCGCGCCCGCCTCACGGTTGGGCTGTTCGCGTTCTTCGTGTTGCCCGCTGTCGCGTTCGCCCTCTGGAGTTACCAGCGCCTCCAACTCGAGGACCAGCAGGCGCGCGAGCTGCTCG
>DASYXE010000581.1:0-2409 GCA_035935375.1 Gemmatimonadaceae bacterium
CGCGCCGTTCGCGGAGGACAACAATTGGCACCAGTACCGATTCGTGTACGACGCAAGCGCATCGAGCGGCCAATGGCTGCGCGACGGCGCGAATCAGTTCAGTATGTCCAGCGTGCCGGCGATACCGAACGTGTTTCTCAAGGTCGGCATGTTCTCGAAGGACACCGCGGGTCCATCGGGCGGTTACTACGACAACGTGGTCGTGACCATCCCGTGACCGCACGGCGCTCAATCGGACCGCAGCGCCACGATCGGGTCGACGCGCATGGCCCGCCTCGCGGGGACGTAGCAGGCCGCGAGCGAGACCAGGAGCAAGAGCAGGGACACGCCGACGAGCGTCGGCGGATCCGTCGCGCGCATCCCGAACAGCAGGCTCTGGAGGAAGCGACCCAGCGTCAGCGCCAGCGCCAGTCCGACGCACGCACCGAGCAGCGCCAAGCGCATGCCGCCGTGCAGCACCAGTCGCAGCACCGCCGAGCGCTGCGCGCCCAACGCCATCCGGATCCCGATCTCGTTGGTCCGCTGACTAACGGAGTAGGCCAGGAGGCCATACAGGCCGACGGCCGCAACCAACACGGCACAGGCAGCGAACACCGTGAGCAGCGCGGCCATGAAGCGCGGCGCCGAAACGGAGGATGCGATCACATCCTGCATCGTACGCACGCCGGAGAGCGCCAGGTCCTTGTCGAGCTGGGTGACGACGCGCTGCAACGCGGTCACTGCGCTCCCGGCGCTCATCGTCGTCCGCACAACGATGTTCACTCCACCGTATGAGTTTTGCGAGACAGGGACGTACATCTGCGCCGGACGCGGCACATCGAGCCCGTGCTGATTCACCGCGCCGACCACTCCGACGATCGTCGCCAGCGTGGTAAACGCGGTGGACGAGCGCGGCGCCAGAAACGCGAGTCGCTTGCCGATCGGATTCTCGCTGCCGAAGTACTGTTTGGCGAACAACGCGTCGACGACGATGACCTGTGGGTCGTGATCCGTGTCCGTCCAACTGACCCATCGTCCCGCGATGAGCGGAATGCCCATCGCATGGAGATATCCGGGCGTGACCTGCCGGAACTGCGCATCCTCGAACTGACTCGGCCCATACGTCCGTCCCTCGACGCGAAACACGTTGTCGCCGTACGCGCCCGTGAGCGGCAGCTCTGAAATTCCGCCGGCGGCCTCGACGCCCGGCAGCGCGCCGACTCGCTGCTCGAACTGCCGCATGAAGGCGCCGATCTTGGTTGGCGTGTCGTAGCGCCGTCCCGGCAGATTCAATTGCCCCGTGACGACGTTCCTCGGCTCGAACCCCGGGCTCACGTGGATGAGGCGCCAGAAACTTTCGACTAACAGACCGCCGCCCACGAGGAGGCCGAGCGACATCGCGATCTGCCCGACGACCAGGGCGCTGCCCAGCGTGCCGCGGCCCGTTAGGAAGCCGCGCCCGGCGCGCTTGAGGCCGCTCGTAAAATGCGCCTGCGACGAGCGCAGCGCAGGCGCGAGTCCAAACACCATCGCCGATGCCATCGTGAGTGCCGCGGTAAAGAGCAGCGGTATACCGCCGACGTGGATCTCGTTCAACCGCGGCAAATTGGGCGGCGCCGCCGATCGCAAGGCGGCCACGCCCCACAGCGCGGCCAGGAGGCCCGCGACGCCGCCGCTCGCACCCACGACGACGCTCTCGGTCAACAACTGCCGCACGAGCCGCCCGCGCGACGCGCCTAACGCGTGCCGTACGGCCAGCTCGCGGTGGCGCGCCTCACCGCGGGAGAGGAGCAGGTTCGCGACGTTCGCACACACGATCACGAGGAGCAGTGCCACCGCGCCCGAAACCATGACCAGTTGCGTCCGCACATTGCCCACGATGACACTCGCCAGCGGGCGGATCTTGATGCCCCATCCGGCATTCGACGCAGGGAACTGTGCGTCGATCACAGCCGCGTCCGCGTCGAGATCCGACTGTGCTCGTGCGAGCGTGACGCCGCTCGAGAGCTTGCCGACTCCGACGAGAAAATGCGCCACGCGCACGTTCATGCCTTGGTTGAGGAGCGGCAGCGGGAGCCACACCTGCGTGTTCGAGATTACGGTGGGATCGGACGCGAGCACACCGACAATCGTGACGGCGCGTCCGTCGAGGTCGATGGTCTTGCCGACGATGTGCGCATCCGAACCGAAATGCGATTGCCAGAGACCGTGACCCAGAATGGCGACCTGGGGCTCGACGGCTTGCTCATCGGCCTGAACGAAGCTGCGCCCAACGATCATCCGGACGCCGAGTACCGCGAACAGATTCCAGGAGGCAATGGAGTTCTGAACCTGTTCCGGTTTGCCGCGTCCGCTCAAACTGGCCGGCGATGGCGAGTACGACAGGACGACCATCTGCTCGAACGTGTGATTCGCGGTGCGGTAATCGAC
>DASYXE010000582.1:0-3067 GCA_035935375.1 Gemmatimonadaceae bacterium
GATGAGAGGACGACGCTCTTGGTGGTACCGTCAGCGACGCCATTGGGCCTAACGACGATGCTCTCGATCACTTCCGCGCCGACGTGCTGCTGCTCGGCGTCCATCGGAAACTGGGGAGTGGGGCTGTTGAGGCGCACCATGGCCGGCGTGAACGCGACGCCACGCGCTCGAAAGACGGCCATCATCGGGTACCCCGGCCGCGGTTGCGGTCTCTTCTCCGACTCCGTGCTCGAGAGCGCGAGGTAAACCGTCACCGAATCGGGCGCCAGGTGCTCCGGCCACGCCATTTCCAGCTCGTCGCCCGGCATCGCGCGCAGCACCGTCGCGTACAGCGTCGCCAGCTTCGCTTTCGCGGTGTCGGAGCCGCTGTCGACCGACCACGTCGTAGCCGCCTCGCGGTGGACCACAACGCGAACCGGCACGCGTCCGGCCAGATGGCGCCAGTGCACCAACGTGTCCGCGTTGGGCACCACGGCACTGTCACCGCCTAACGCAGCGCGAACGCGTTCGCCGATATGCTCCGAAATGAGCGCGACCTCGTCCAACACGGTGCGGCCCGTGTCGGAGGCCGTCGCAACCTGATACACGGTCACCCGGCGCAGCCCCGCGTCCGACAGCGTGTCCAGACAGGCGCGCGCGGCCGAATCCTGCACCAACCATGTCGAGTCCGGAGCGGTAACCGATGCTCCGTGCGCCGACGTCGGGGATGCGGCCGACGCAGACTGCGCCCGGACGCCTGAGCGTGGCACGAGCAGGAGGCCGATTCCCAACCAGGCAGCCACCCAGGCCGGTTGCAGACGTCGAGATGCATGGAGAAACACGAAGCTCCTCCCCGACAACCGTCCGCGCGGGACGGATGCTATGATTCAGCGGATGACGACGACGTTCGGGCGGCGGGACGAACTGCGGAGACCTGCTCCGACCGCTCAAAGATGACGTCGGTTCTTCGTTAGTCAAGCCGCACCGACCACTCGCCCGGACGCCCCGTATGACGCCTCGATGCAGTTCGTACCAGGCCCGCTGCCTGGCCGCCGCCGCCACGTGCCTAACCCTCTCGCTGCCCGCGGCGATCGGCGCGCAGGCGGCCCACTGGCCCGCCCGCGCCGTCACGCGCACCATACCGCTCGGCCCCGAGATCGAACGCGCCTACCGCGCAGGCACGCGCGACTCTACGGGCTCGCCCGGCGCGCGCTACTGGCAGCAGAGCGTCGATTACGCGATCGAGGCGCGGCTCGACGTCGACAGCGCCGTGCTCCACGGGACCGAACACGTGACGCTGCACAATACCTCGCCCGACACGCTCCATACGATCGTGCTGCGGCTCCTGCAGAACTACTACACGGCGATGGAGTCGCGCGACGACTACACCACCGACATCACCCAGGGCGACGTACTGGAGCGCCTGACCGTGAACGGCGACGCGGTGCCGCTCCGGGATTCACGCGTGTTCGCGGTCCACGGCACCGTGGCCGCCGTGAGGCTCGAGGCCCCGGTTGCGCCCGGCGCGTCGGTCGCCATCGACGCCGCCTGGCACTTCACCGTGCCTAACGTACCGTTGGACCAGCGCGCCGAGCGCATGGGACGGTGGGGCACATCGCTGTACCAGGTCGCGCAATGGTACCCGCAGGTGGCGATGTACGACGACCTGCGCGGCTGGGACCTCGACCAGTACCTCGGCCTGGGCGAGTTCTACAACCAGTTCGGCAGCTTCGACGTCAAGATCACCCTGCCGGCGGGATGGCTCGTGGGCGCCACGGGCACGCTGGCGAATCCGGCGGATGTGCTGTCGCCCACCACGCGCGACCGCCTGACGCTCGCCATGCGCGCCGACACCACGGTGCACGTGGTCGACGCGGCAGGACGCGGCGCGGGCCCGGCCACGGCGAGCGGCGGCGAGCTCACCTGGCACTTCACCGCCCCGCGCGTCAACGATTTCGCGTTCGCCACATCGAAGAATTACGTGTGGGATGCGACACACGCCGACACGCCGTCGCCCACACTCGTGCAGGTGTTCTATCTCCCCGAGCACACCGATTATCACCAGTCGGCGCAGTACGCGCGCTTCGCACTCGAGCACCACGCGAAGATGATCATGCCGTATTCCTTCCCGCAGGCGTCGGTCGCCGACGGTCCCGAGCAGGGCATGGAGTATCCCATGATCGTGTTCTGCAGCCCCGACCTGAGCACGATCACCCACGAGCTGGGCCACGAGTGGTTCCCCATGACCGTGAGCTCGGACGAGACGCGCTACGGCTGGCAGGACGAAGGCTTCAACGACTACATCGATCTGTTCTCGGACGCCGCGTACGCCAAGCAGCCGCCGACGTTCAGCGAATGGATCGAAGCCTATCGCGCGGTGGCCGGCAAAGACCTCGAGCCGACGCTCATGTGGCCGTCGGACTTCGCGGGTCCAAACTATGAAGAGCAAGCCTATGCCAAGGCGCCCGTTGCCCTCCGTGCGTTAGGCGGCGTGGTGGGCGACTCCGCGGTCAAGAACGCTTTTGCCGCGTATGCGCGGGCGTGGGCGTACAAGCACCCGTCGCCCTGGGACTTCTTCATGTTCATGGATCACCAACTCGGCCAGGACCTGGGCTGGTTCTGGCACGCGTGGTGGTTCACGCGCGAGACGTTCGACCAGGCGGTCACCGCGGTGCACCAAACGCCCAACATGCTCGAGATCGACGTGGCCGACCACGGCACCATGCCAATGCCCGTCATCGCGCGAATCACCTGGTCGGACGGATCGACTCAAACCGTCGTGCGGCCCGCGAGCGTCTGGTTCGCCGGTGATACGACGCTCACGATCCAGGTTCCGACCGCGGGCAAAAGGGTTCGCTCGGTGCAGCTCGATCCGGAGAACAGGTTTCAGGATATGAAGCCGGAAGACAATACCTGGACGAAGGGAAGCGGCGCGTAGCGGCGCCTGAGAGAGGCGCTGCGCTGGGGGATGCGGCGGCTTGCGCCGCCTGCGGGAAGGGGGCGCCCTCTTCCCTCATGGCGCCGAGAGGCGCCGCTTCCCCCAGCACAGCGCTTCCCTCAGGCGCTGTCAGGCGCCGGTTCCCTCGCA
>DASYXE010000583.1:0-3129 GCA_035935375.1 Gemmatimonadaceae bacterium
GCGCTTCGCCCATGCCCCACCCGGACTGCATGCCTAACGCAAATGCGGCGTTCATCCCGCGGCCCGTTTCCTCGGCCATGCCGAACGTGCCGTCGCGGAGGCCCGAGGCCACGTCCTCGGATGTGCCGCCCCAGCGCGCAATTTCGTAGTCGTGGATGGCGGCCGAGCCGTTCATCGCCAGATGCGTGATGACGCGCCGGCGCATGAGGTCGAGCAACAGCGGAGCGAGGCCGGTTTTCACGACGTGGCCGCCGATCATCACGATCACGGCGCGACGTCCCGCGGCGGCGACGATGGCGTCGATCACACGGCGGAAATCGCGCGCGACGAGCACGTCGGGCAGCGATTGGAGGAAGGTGGCGAACGAGCGCTCCTCGTCCACGCCCTCGCGCGGCGGCGCCGCGAACTCCTCGGCGCGCACTTTGTTAGGCCGGCGTGCGATCGGAACGGTGCGGACGGCCGACAGGTCGGCCTCCGGTGTCACCGGTCCTCCGCGGTCTCCGTGATCGGCGGCTGGTACGATTGCAGGTAGAGATCGAGGGTTTGCAACACGGGCACTTTGGCTTTCATCTGCACAACAATGTGCCGCGGATCGTCGCTCAGCCAGATCTCGGCTTCGCCGCCCTCGGAAAACAACCCCTGCGACTTGATGATCGGTTGGATGACGACGGCGTCGAACGTGCCGGCCGGTACCGTGACACGTTCCTTCCGCAGCACTTTCACCACGACCGGATTCTTTTCCGGACGGAAGTAGCGGTTGAACGTATACGTTTTCCCGACTTCGAGCGGCACCGTGCGAATGAAGTAGAGGAACGAACCATCGTCCAACGGATTCGACACGCTCGGCATCACGGGATAGCCGTGCTGCTGCATCTGGGATTTCTCGGGCCAGATGTCGTATTGGCGCTGCTTCTCGTAATTCACTTCGTGGATCTTCTGCACGAAGCGTCGCGACGACAGCGTGGTCGTGTCGAACCAGCTCTCGAGTACGTCGTGCACCTTGAACATCAGGAACCCGCCGTCCACGGTGAACGACGAGTGAAACGTGGGATGTCCCTGCACCGTGTCGATGCCGACGATGCGCATGTCGCCGCTTCCCACCTTGGCTCCTCCGACGGCGACCGTGTAGGTCAACTTTTCACCCACGCCAAACGGGCGCGGCGATGAGTCCGCGCGCGTGACCGCGGCCGCCGGCTGCGCTGCCGAATCGCCAGTCTCTTGCGCGAACAGCGAAACCGGCACGATGGCGCACGCGCTGACTACGACGCCGATACTCATTCGGCGCCAGTGTCGCGTTACCCGGTTGGTCATGTCGAAGGGCTCGTTACGCGCCGGCGCCGGCTTGCCCAACCGAAGCGATAGAGATCGAGCGCGGCCGCCAGCGGCCGAACGCGCGAAGCGCGGGGACGCAAATCGTAGCGGGCGTCGAGGGTGACCGTTTCCACGCGGCGCGCGAGGCGGGTGGTCTTGACGAGCAGCTCCACGTTGGCGGCCCATCCGCTCCACTGCACGATCGGCGCGTCGCCGGCGTCGCGAATGACATCGCGCAGCACCGAGATGCGGAACAATCGAAACGTGCCGAATGGGTCGCTCACGCCGGCCACCTTGAGGAACGGCCGCACGACCCACGGCGCGAGCAGCCGCAAACGGCGCACGGCCACCGGCAACTGCGGCGACGGCGGCTGCTCGGCGATCACGACGTCCGCCCCGCCCTCGAAGCGTTTGATCAACTCTGGAAGGTGCTCGGGTTGATCCGTGAAGTCACCCTGCATGAGGACCGCCGCGTCGCGCCGCGGATACCGCGTCCGCTTGACCGCGGTGCGTGCTAACGTGTCGATCGCGCTCGCGTATCCGCAGCACCGTTCGTTGCGCAGCACCGTCAGCGGCAGCACGTCGGCGTACGGCTTGAGCGTCTCGGCGGTGGCGTCGGTGCTGCCATCGTCGAGCACGATCAACTCGTACTCGCGCGGATGCTCCTCCAGCACCTTCCTGATGCGCCAGAGCAGCAAGCCAATGGTGGGCGCTTCGTCGAACGCCGGGATGCAGATGTAGAGCATAGTCTCTATGAATCATACCGCCGAGCAGTCCGGGCGG
Organism: Gemmatimonadaceae bacterium; assembly: GCA_035935375.1. Classification (GTDB taxonomy): domain Bacteria; phylum Gemmatimonadota; class Gemmatimonadetes; order Gemmatimonadales; family Gemmatimonadaceae; genus JADGGM01. The sequence goes on from DASYXE010000583.1 coordinate 2,095, forward strand.
TTCCCATTTGGCACACGGCGCGGCGTCACATCGAACGTCGACGACGCAAGATGACCGGCTGCCTTAGGAAAGGCAAAGGAGGCGAAAATTGTGTGCGGCGGGTCACGCTGGCACTCGGCGACACAGAGTGCCGCCCCTCTTTCGACGGACTAATTGCCCATATCGCGATAGGTCGTCACACAAGTAAGGCCTCACGGCCCGTGCCGTGCGAACCGGTGTATGACACACACGAGATCCATCGGAGAGCAGAGATGATTCTCGGTAACGTTCGTGCTTCGCTCACGCGCGACGACGCGCAACTGGCGCTCCAGTTGATTGGACGCGCCTCACGCGCGACGCTCGAGGAAGCGGAGGAGGCCTTACGGGAGCACGGAGTCGACGCGCTGCTCGACGACCCGCGATTGCTGCAAGCGCTCCTGGATCGTGCATCGCGCCTCGGCATGCGCGCCTCGTGGCCGCTCTTCTGTTACGTGATCGTGCGACAGTCGCTGCGCCGAGCGGGGGAAAGCGATCGCGCGTTGGCGGACTACGTGGCGGCGATCGTGTTGCATTTTGGCGCCCGCGGGCGCGCGACCCGGATCGCCGAGTCCGATGACGAGGAGTACGACACGCTGGCCGCGCTCCTGGACGACGTGAACGACGGCGACATACGCCGCAGCTTCTTCGTTAGGCAGCACCTGGGCAACTACGCGCTCTGGCTGAGCGGTCTCTTTCCGGATCGGATCGAGCAGCGGCGCTGGCGGCGGGGCGGACCCGACCTCGACTACTATGAGGAAATGGGACGCCGCGGCTTCCAGATGGCGGCCGACCATCGGTTGGCGCAGGAGCACGGACTGGATGCGCTGTTCCGTGAGACGGCAGCGCGCTTCGCCGTGATTCGCGTCGCACTCAACGAGATGAGCGACAGCATCTTCTTCCCTGCGCTGCACACGCCCGAGCGACTCATGCGCCAGGTGAAGGACGAATGGCGCTGGAAACGCGTGGGCTGACGATTGTTGAGGTGCATCGGAAAGTGTGATAGTGGAGATGGGGAAT
>DASYXE010000584.1:0-2842 GCA_035935375.1 Gemmatimonadaceae bacterium
GCTTGCGCGTATTCGATCAGCCCGAGCGTGTCCGAGACGGCGGCATCCGAGGCGCGCACACGGTCGCGCATGCGATCCGCAACAGCTTGCGTGACGATGTGGTGCCACTTCGCCGGAAGCTCGATCGCCGCCCACGCCGCCGCATCGAGCTTTGACACGATCGTACCTTCGTTCAGCGTGTGGAGAATCCGGCACAGCGACAGCACGGCGTATGATTGATAGCCCGGAGCTCGCAAGCCGTCGGGTCGACGCAGGAGGTCGGCGGCCCACCCCCTGAGCAGAGCACGCATGGCCGCGCGCAAATCTTCTCGCGAAACACTGTCGATGAGCGTTGTGGGATCCGGGCCGGCCCAGGTCACGCCACGAGTTCGCAGCACATGACAGTGGACGACCCAGCTTTCGTCCATCGTGTCGACCTTGAGCGTTTCGCCGGGACCACGATCGAGCTTCAGGTGAGCGGTGTGAGCCGGGTCAAATCGTCGGAGGCCGACCACCGGCATGTAGATGCATTCGAGTTCCGTGGCGAACCACGCGCCCGCGCGCGCGAGCTGACGATGGACGCCCTCGAGCGCCGCGAAACGATGGCGCACGTCATCCGAGGTGGCGATCACGACGTCGATGTCGCTCGCGCGGTCGAAGGCGCCGAGCGCGAGCGACCCGCCGATGTACATGCCGACGAATTCGGAGCGCAGCGCCGAATGCACCTGGTCGTGCACGACGTCGAGAAACCGATCCACGTCGGCGTAACCAGTGCGGTGCATCTGTTGCTGGACGTCAGGACTTTGCCGCGGGCGCCGCGTGCGGGCGCACGCCGGGCAGCCGTACGGCGATCAAGGGAATCGTCAGGCCTTGAACGAGCAGCGACGCGATCACCACGCCGAAGGTCATGTCGATGAGGAGCGCGCGCCGCGGGAAATCCGCCGGCAGCGCCAGCGCGAGAACCATCGCGAGCGCGCCGCGCAGGCCGCCCCACGCGATGAGCGCCGACCACGCCGATGACAGCCGCTCGGTCGTGCCGCGCAATAGCCCCGCGGTCCCGTACACGACGATCGCCCGCGCCAGCAAGACCACAGCGAACGCGACGCCGACCACACTCGCGGTGCGTGCGAGCGCCATCGGGCGCACCTCGAACCCGATGAGCAGAAACACGATCGAGTTGAGCGCGAACGCGATGTACTGCCAGAACGCGTCCGCGGCCGCGCGGGTCTGCGGCCCGAACGCGGACTCGCGCGCCGTCGTGCCCAACACCAACCCGGCGGTCACGGTGGCGATCACGCCCGACGTGTGCGCGTCCTCGGCGAGCACAAAGGAGCCGTAGGCGGCGATCGTCGTGAGGGTGATCTCGATCATCGGGTCGTCGATGTGCCGCGTGATGCGCACGATCGCGTATGACAGTGCGGCGCCAATGGCCGCGCCGCCGCACACCACAAGGATGAACTGCCCAACGAGCGCGATGATGCTCGACGACTGGCCGCTCACGAACGCCAGGATCAGCGTCAGCGCCACGATGGACGTGCCATCGTTGACCAGGCTCTCGGCTTCCACGAGTGTGGTGAGGCGTGCATCGAGGCCAAGTTTTCGGAACAGACTCACGACGGCAACCGGGTCCGTCGCCGACACGAGCGCGGCGAAGACGAGCCCGTCGCGCCAGGTGAAGTCAGGCACCAGTCCCGTTAGGCCGAGCGTCCACGCGGAGGCGAATCCGGCGATGAGAATCGACACGATGACGCCCGGTCCGGCGAGCGTGCTCACCGCACGCCAGCTGCGCCGGAGCTCGTCGGCGTGGATGTTGTACGCCGCCTCGAAAATGAGACCCGGCAAGAAGATCGAAAACAGCAGCTCCTTGGTCAGCCGCGGCGGCTCGAGGAGGTGCAGCGACCCGACCGCCAGGCCGACGACAACCAGCGCTACCGTGTAGGGGACACGCGTGCGCGACACCGCGATCGCGACGGCACTCGCGATCGAAAACAACACGATGAACGCGTGCGCCGCGGTCATGCCCCGCGCCGCGCCGCGCGAACGCAGCCGCGAAGTATCCGAACAGCGGGTCGCGTGTTTCGCGCCACAATCCCGGTAGATCCCGTCTTCATCGATAGCCAGCTTCGCCTGGTGCAAGTCCCAAACGTCAAATATCCAGCTTGCGCTCACTCATCGACTTGACGATCGCGGGATTGCGGTGAGAGAAGAAGCTGCTCGTGCCTGTATCCAGTCTTGCAATCTGGGCTGCATCGTTCGAATCGAGCTCGAAGTCGAAGATCGCGAAATTCTCGGCCATTCGCTCCTTGCGGACCGATTTCGCAAGCGCAATCACTCCTCGCTGGACCACCCACCGCAAAACGACTTGGCCGATCCTCTTTCCGTGCTTCTGCGCGATGGATTTCAGCACATCGTTTTGCAAGAGATTGTTGCGGCCCTCGGCGAACGGCGCCCAGGCTTCCGCCTGCACTCCGAGTTGCCGCATGAATGCGACGCTTTCCTCTTGCTGCTGGAAGGGATTGATCTCCACCTGATTCACGGCGGGCTTGACCTCGTTGAACGCAGCAATGTCCATCAAACGGTCCGGCTCAAAATTGCTTACGCCGATCGCACGCAATCGCCCCGCGCGATACGCCTCTTGCATGGCGCGCCACGAACCGTGCACGTCGCCGTAAGGTTGATGAATCAGGTACAGGTTGAGATAGTCGAGCTGGAGGCGGCGGAGCGAATTTTCGATGGCCCGGTGTGTTCGCTCATACCCGACGTCTTGTACCCACAACTTAGTCGTTACAAATAGCTCGTCGCGAGGAATCCCGGCGTCCTTGATCCCTTGCCCAACGGCTGCCTCGTTCATGTACGAAGCGGC
>DASYXE010000585.1:0-3715 GCA_035935375.1 Gemmatimonadaceae bacterium
GCAACAGACGATGGCGCTCGTGGTCCGCACCGGCGCCAACGTGTCGACCACGACGCGGGCGATGGAGTCGGTGGTGCACGACATCGATCCGACGCTCCCCACCTTCGACGTCGCGACGATGCGCGAGCGCATGGACCAGTCCATGGCGCGCCTCACGTTCACCATGATCATCCTCAGCGTGGCGGCGGCGGTGACGTTGATTTTGGGCGTGATCGGCCTCTATGGCGTCATCGCCTATGTCGTGACGCTCCGGCGTCGGGAGCTCGGCGTCCGCATCGCGTTAGGCGCGCAGCCGGCGGCGGTGGCGGCGATGGTCGCGGGGCAGGGACTCGCCCTCAGCGTGGGCGGGGTGGTCGTGGGACTCGCGCTCGTCGCGATCGTGGCGCGGTTCCTGAGGTCCTTCCTGTTCGAGGTGGCGCCGACCGATCCGGTGACGTTAGGCGGAGCGACGGCGCTGCTGGTGTTCTTCGCCCTCGCCGCGAGCTGGGTGCCGGCCCGGCGCGCGGCGCGGGTGAATCCGATCGAGGCCATGCGCGGGGATTGACGATCGGCGGAACCTGCCTTGACCCCCTGCCCTCCTACAAGAAAGATCGCATACTGCAGCCGTCCTGTAGAAGCGCAAAGGGTCGAGCGGAGGTGTCAGATGATCGCCGAGCTCTTGAGCGATGTGCGCTACCGCCTGCGTGCTCTCTTCTCCCGCGGCTCGCTCGAACGCGAGCTCGACCGCGAGCTCCGGTTCCACATCGAGCGCGAGGCCGACAAGTACGAGCGGCAAGGCGTGTCGCATGAAGAGGCGCGGCGCCGCGCGCGCCTCGAGTTCGGCGGAATCGAGCAGACGAAGGAGGTGAGCCGCGACGCGCGCGGTACGGTGCCGCTCGAGTCCATCGTACGCGATCTGCGGTACGCGATGCGATCGCTCGAGAGCCGGCCCGCTTTCACGCTCACGGTCATCGCCACACTGGCACTCGGCATCGGCGCTAACGCGGCGATGTTCACGCTCGTCGACGCGCTCCTCTTGCGCCCTCTTCCGGTCGCGCACCCCGAGCAGCTCGTGATCGTGAGCGACCCCGCTCAAGTGAACAACAACGCGAACGGCGGTCCGCTCACCGACTTCGTTTCGTTTCCGCTCTATCAGGACGTGCGCGCACGCAATACGGTGTTCTCCGACATGTACGCCAGCGGGGCGTCCAATACCATCGACGTACAGATCGGCGCGAGCCCGCAGGCAGCCGTTGAACAGCCGAACACCAGATTCGTCAGCGGCAATTTCTTCTCCGTGCTCGGCGAGTCTGCGTATAGAGGCCGCACCTTCACCGCGGCGGAAGACGAGGCGCCGGGGGAAGATCCCGTGGCCGTCCTAACGTACGACTATTGGCAGCGCCGCTTCTCCGGGTCGAACGCCGCGATCGGCAGCATCATGCGCGTGAACGGCGTCGCGATCACGATCGTGGGCGTCACGCCACCGGGCTTCGACGGCGACATCGTCGGCCAGCCGCTGGACTTCTGGCTGCCAATCATGATGGAGCCGTCGATTCAGCCGCGCATGCAGATGATCAAGGATCGCGACTGGTCGTGGGTCGTGATGATGGGCCGCCTCAAGCCCGGCGTGACGCTCGAGCAGGCACGCCAGCAGGTGAGCGTGGTCGAGGCGAACGCGATCCGCGAACACGTCTCCGGGTCCGAGCTGTCGCAGTTCGAGGACAACCTCAAGGGAACTCCCATCCACGTCGTGTCGGGCGCCCGCGGGTTTTCTGAACGGCGCGTCGAGTACGGCAAGGCGCTCTGGGTGCTCATGGCGGCGGTCGGGTTGGTCATTCTCGTCGTCTGCGCGAACGTGTCGAGCCTGATGCTCGCGCGGGTCGTTGCGCGCAGCCGCGAGATGACGATCCGCATGACCATCGGCGCCGGTCGCGGCCGGTTGATTCAGCAGATGCTCGTCGAGAGCGCGGTGCTCGCGATCGCGTCGGGCGCGGTCGGGTTGTTGGCGGCGACGTTGGGCACGCGCGTGCTGCTCGCGACCGTGGCCTCTTCGAGTCCGATCGCGATCGACACGAGGCCCGATGCACGCGTGCTCGCCTTCACGGCGGCGATGACCCTTGCGTGTGCGCTGCTGTTCGGCCTCGTGCCGGCACTCCGCGCCACGCGCGTCGATCTTGCGACCTCGTTGCGCTCGGAGGGCCGCGGCCTCAAGGGCGCGGCGCGCCTCGGCCGCATTCCGTTAGGCCGAGCGTTGGTCGTGGCGCAGATCGTGGTGTCGACTGTGCTGCTCATCGGCGGCGGCCTGCTCGTCCACAGCATGCAAGGGCTCATGCACGGCGATATCGGCGTGGATCGCGATCACCTCGTGGCCGCGCGCGTGCGGACGGCGCAATCGTTGTATGTCGGGGCGAGCCTCGCGCAATTGCGGCGCGATCTGGTGGACCGCGTGACGCAGCTGCCTGGTGTCGATGCGGTCGCGTTCGCCGATCACGGCGTGTTCAGCGGGGGGACATCCAGCCGGCACGTGGATGTGTCGGGTTTCATTCCGCAAGCGGATTCGGAGCGTCAGGTTGCGCTCGATCGCGTTGGCCCGAACTTTTTCCACGCCATCGGCGCGCGCTTGATCGCGGGTCGCGACATCGAGCCGAGCGATCTCGGGACTGTGCCGTCGCCCGTGGTGATCAACGAGACGATGGCGAAGCGGTATTTCGGTGCGCGCGATCCACTCGGCGGCACGGTCACGTTGGACAGCGTCGCGCACACCATCGTCGGCGTCGTGCGAGATTTCCAAAGCAGCGACGTGCGCGGTACACCGCGTCGCGAGATGTACCTCGTGTTCAACGATCCGAACACGGGCGACGCGGGGCAAGCCAAACTCTCGGTGCACGTTCGCGGGGACCCATCGCGCTTCGTGGCTCCGATTCGTCGTGCGGTCGAAGAGGTCGATCCGACGCTGCCGGTCGTGGTCAACCCGGTGAACGATCTCGTGCGCAACACCGTGTCGAAGGACGTGCTGCTCGTGCAGGTGACGGTGTTCTTCTGCATCGTCACCTTGGTGCTCGCGGCGCTCGGTCTGTACGGACTCACGGCGTATTCGACCAGCCAGCGCATCAGCGAGTTCGGATTGCGCGCGGCGCTCGGCGCCGAGCCTGGCGGCGTGACGAGAATGGTACTCGGCGAGGCGGTGCGGTTAGGCCTGATCGGGATCATCATCGGCGTGCCCGCGGGCCTGGCGGCGACGCGACTGATTCGAGCGCAGCTCTTTGGCGTTGGGCCGATCGACGTGCCCTCGCTGAGCATCGCGATCGTCGTGCTGGTGACGACGGCCGTCATCGCGAGCTACGTGCCGGCGAGACGAGCCGCGAAGGTCGGCCCGTTGGAAGCCTTGCGCCTGGAGTAGCGGGCGCAGCTACAGATCTTTGCGGTAGCGGACCGCGCGCTCGACTTCCGTGAACCCGACCGCCTCGTGCGCGCGATGCGACTCGTGATTGTCGAGCAGCGCGTCCGAGGCGATCTCGTGGTAGCCCTGTGCTCGCGCCCACGCCTCACCCGCGTGTCCCGGGCGATTCGGCGCTATGACCGCTATCCGAATCTCAGACGCGGTCTACTAGACGACTACGGTGCTTGCCGTCGCGCGGCAATCGCGAACTGCAAGAAGTAGCGAGACAAGCCTGCCGCTGAATCGGGTGGGACCGAGTCGTCGAAGAACAGGCGGCAGAATTCGGATCGCGCTCGA